>CAZUZJ010000137.1:0-7070 GCA_964624225.1 uncultured Desulfobulbia bacterium
CTCAGCAGCCGGACTTTCTCGTCCTCGACAACCCCTTCGACGCCCTTGATGCCGCCTCCTGTCAGCTGTTGCGGGAAGAGCTGCACCAGGTGAGCCGGCGGCTGACCCTTATTCAGATCGGCAAGCGCCGTGCCGATCTTCTTTCCTGTATCACCCATGCCGTCTGTTTTGACGGCGACCGGCCGGTCTTTGCCGGTTCCCTCGCCGAATTTCAGCACCATCGGCATCCCGCCTCCCCTGTTCCCCTCCCCGTTATCCTGCCCGATCCTTCCCGTTGGTATGAGGATATCAGCGATCCACTGGTCCGTTTTGACAATGTCTCGGTCAGCTATCAGGGGCGACCGATTCTGGCCGGCATAACCTGGGAGATTCGCAAGGGGGAATTCTGGCAGCTGGTCGGTCCCAACGGCGCCGGCAAGACCACCTTGCTGACCATGATCACCGGGGACAATCCCAAGGCCTTCGGCACCAGCCTCACGCTCTTCGGTCGGCAGAAGGGCAGCGGCGAAACGGTGTGGGAGCTCAAGGAGAAAATCGGTTATCTGACATCGGCCATGATGGATCACTTTCATCGACAGAGCACGGTGGAGGAGATGATCATCTCCGGGATGGTCGACTCCGTTGGCCTCTACCGGCCGGCCACCAGCGGCCAGCATGCCCTGGCGCGGCAATGGCTCCGGTTGCTAGGTCTGGAGAAGCAGCGGGATGCCGCTTTTCGCAGTCTCTCCCTGGGACAACAGCGGCTGGTCCTCGTTGCCCGGGCCATGGTCAAACATCCGCCCCTGCTCATCCTCGACGAACCGGCCGACGGTCTCGATGACGGGGCGGTCGCGGTGCTGATCCGTTTGATCAACACCATGGTCGCCGGCAGTCGGTCGGCCATGATTTATGTGTCGCATCGACAGGAGCCGGGTCTGCATCCTCGCCAGGTCTTTGAGCTGATCCCTTCGCCGGCGGGTTCACGGGGAAGCGGGCGAGAAGAGAAAGACAACGGCTGAGAGGAAAAAAGGGGAGGGACTGGTTCTTCCCGCTCCCCGCGTATTTTCAGCGGAGAACGGGAAGCGCTCGTTGGGGCAGGACGATTAGATCCCGTCGATAATGGCATTCAGCGCCGGACTGGGTCGCATGGCCTGCGTTGTCTTTTCCCGATCAGGGCGGAAATAGCCGCCGATATCCGTCGGCCGGCCCTGGGCACTGTTGAGTTCGGTGATGATGGTTGCTTCCTTGTCGCCAAGCTCCTTGGCTACCCTGGTAAAACGCGATTGGATCTCTTTGTCTTTTTCCTGGGCCGCAAGGCTTTGCGCCCAGTAGAGCGCCAGGTAAAAATGGCTGCCCCTGGTGTCGAGCTGTCCTACCTTGCGGGACGGCGACTTCTCGTTTTCGAGAAAGGTGCCGATGGCCTGATCAAGGGTCTCGGCAAAAAGCTGGGCCGTGGCGTTGTCGTAAGTGCCGGCGACAAGCTCGAAGGAGGGGACCAGGGCGCAGAATTCACCGAGCGAGTCCCAGCGAAGATGGCCTTCCTTCAGGAATTGTTCGACGTGCTTGGGCGCCGAGCCGCCGGCCCCGGTCTCGAACATGCCGCCGCCGTTCATCAGCGGGACGATGGAGAGCATCTTGGCGCTGGTGCCCAGTTCCAGAATGGGGAAGAGATCGGTGAGATAGTCGCGCAGCACGTTGCCGGTGACCGAGATGGTGTCCTCTCCTTTGCGGATTCGTTCCAGGGAAAGGCGCATCGCGGCCACCGGGGTCATGACGCGGATATCGAGGCCGCTGGTGTCGTGCTCCGGCAGGTAGCGATTGACCTTGGCGATCAGTTCAGCGTCGTGCGCCCGCTCCGGATCGAGCCAGAAGATGGCGGGAGTCTGGCTCGCCCTGGCCCGATTGACCGCGAGCTTGATCCAGTCGCGGATCGGCGCGTCCTTGGTCTGACAGCCGCGGAAGATGTCGCCCTTGGCAACAGGCTGGGCAAGAAGAATCTCGCCGGAATCGGCGTCCACCATGCGGATGGTGCCGGGGGCCTGCGCAATGAAGGTCTTGTCGTGGGAACCGTACTCCTCCGCCTTCTGCGCCATCAAACCGACATTGGCGACGCTGCCCATGGTGGCCGGATCAAAGGCGCCGTGCCGGTTGCAGTCATCCACCACCTCCTGATAGATGGTGGCGTAGCAGCGGTCCGGCACCATGGCGATGGTGTCGTGCAGCGTGTCATCCGGCCCCCACATGCGGCCGCCGTCGCGGATGAAGACCGGCATGGAGGCATCAACAATGACGTTGTTCGGGACATGGAGGTTGGTGATCCCCTTGCTCGAATCCACCATGGCCAGTTCGCAGCTCGTTTGGTAGACCGCGGCGATATCCGCCTCGATTTCCGCTTTTTTCTCTGCCGGCACCTGCTCGATCTTTGCGTAGAGATCGCCGATACCGTTGTTGACGTTGACCCCAAGCTTGGTGAGCAGTTCGCCGTGCTTGGCAAAGACATCCCGGTAAAAGACCGCGACGCAGTGGCCGAACATGACCGGGTCGGAGACCTTCATCATCGTTGCCTTGAGATGCAGCGACAGCAGCAGGCCCTCCTCTTTCGCCGCCGCGATCTGGGCCGCGTAAAATTCGCGCAGGGCGGTGACATGCATCACCGCGGCGTCGATGATTTCGCCGGCGAGCAGTGGTGTTCTGTCCTTGAGAAGCGTGGTGGCGCCGGCGTCATCGACAAATTCGATGCGGAAGGCGCCGTCCCGGGCCATGGTTAATGATTTTTCACTGCCGTAGAAATCGTTGGCCTTCATGTGGGCGACCCGGGACCGGGAGCCGTGCGGCCAGGGTTTCATCAGCCGGTGGGGATTTTTTTTGCCGAATCGTTTGACCGCGGCCGCCGCCCGCCGGTCTGAGTTGCCTTCCCGCAGCACCGGATTGACCGCGCTGCCCAGCACCCTGGCAAAGCGGGCGTGCAGGGCCTTTTCTTCCTCGGTCTGCGGCGTCTCGGGATAGTCCGGAATCTTGTAGCCCTGGTCCTGTAATTCCTTGATCGCTGCCTTGAGCTGCGGAACCGAGGCGCTGATGTTGGGCAGTTTGATGATGTTGGCCTGCGGTTGTTTGGCCAGTTGTCCCAGCTCGGCGAGGTGATCGGCGATTTTCTGGCCATCCGTCAGATTTTCGGGAAAGGTGGCGATGATACGGCCGGCGAGCGAGATGTCCTTTTTTTCGAAAACGATGCCGGAACCCTTTGTGTAGGCCTGGAGAATGGGGAGAAGGGAATAGGTGGCGAGCGCCGGGGCTTCGTCAACCTCGGTGTAGATAATTTTTTGTGTTGCCATATTTTTTCCTTGGGTTACATGCTTGTTCGACAGTGCAAACGCTTCTTCCGCGGCCTGACGGCGGACGCCTTGCCGTGCTGAAAAGCATTAGCATATACCGTCGGGGATTGCAAACACCATTGTAACTATCCAGCACCACCGCATCTGCATGGTCGTCGGCCTAATCCGCATACCTGGTGTATAGCGGTCAGGCCTCCTTCGCGCATCTGCGGCACTGCTGAAGAGTTCCGGCGCCGGGGCGATGCAAACGTTTTCCATCCCAAGCTGGATAGTTACACACCATTATCAGGTCGGTGCCGGCCTGGCGACAGGAGTAACAAAGGAGCAACAATGGCGCTCATCAACATCGAGACGGCGATCAGGCGGGTGGAGCAGATCGTCGGCCGCCTCGCCCCGCCCGGCGGGGTGGAGATTCTTACCTACAAGCGTAACCGGGGAGTGGTCATCCTTGTCCAGGACAACGGCAGGCTGCTGGTCCGCGAGCGGGGCTACGCGGAAAAGGTGCTGGAAATAGGGCCGGAGGAGCTGGCAAGGACCCTGAAGGCCATCGCCGGCCGGGAGTTTCCCCGCAGCCGCAAGGTGCGCCTCTATCAGCTCAGCGGCCCGGACGACGCCGGGGTCGAGCGCAAAAAGATTTGACGGCCCGGCGTGCGGTGTGATGAACTATGACAGGTGGGCGCGATCAAGCGCGCCGGCGACGACAACCCCTTTTCGTAAAGGCGTGAACAGATGAAGACGAAAAATCTCGATCAGCTTCCCTCCTTTTCCCGGCTGCACGAGCTGGCCCTTACCCCCTGTGATCTCAGGCAGGCGGGGCTGCTGAACGCTGAACGCATCCGGCGCTGCATCTGCTCCTGCGCTGGTTATGACCTGCTCTATGCCACCCAGCGGATCGATGACACCGTGCTGGATGCCCTCCAGCAGCTGGCCGACGAGGCCGGTCTCATCGAGCAGTTTACCGCGATGAAGGGCGGGGCGGTGATGAACCGGATCGAGGGCTATCCCAATGAAAACAGGCAGGTGCTGCATACCGCCTGCCGTGATCTTTTTGTCGATCCGCCGCATGAGCCGGCGGCGACCGGACAGGCGCGGGCTGAACTCGACAAACTGCGCACTTTCCTTGACGAGCTTGCCGGCGGCCGTCTTGTCAACGGCAGGGGCGAGCCCTTCACCGACATGGTGCAGATCGGTATTGGCGGCTCGGATCTCGGTCCGCGCGCGCTCTATCACGCGCTGGCTGCCTTTCAGCACAGGGGGCGGCGGGCGCACTTCATCGCCAATGTCAATCCCGACGACGCGGCGGGGGTGCTGGGTGGGCTCGATCTCTCCCGTACTCTGATTAATGTCGTGTCAAAAAGCGGGACCACCCTGGAAACCCTGACCAACGAGGAGCTGGTCCGGCATGCCTATGCCGCGGCCGGTCTCGATCCGGCCGCCCATTTTGTCGCCGTGACGGGCGAGGGCAGCCCGATGGACAACCCCGCCCGCTATCTCCGTTCCTTTTACATGTTCGATTACATCGGCGGCCGCTACAGCGCCACCTCCATGGTCGGCGGGGGGATGCTCGGCTTTGCCCTCGGCTACCAGGGGTTTGTCGATATTCTCCGTGGCGCGGCCACGGTGGACCGGGCGGCGGAGGAGCGGGATATCCGCCGCAATCTGCCGCTGCTTCTGGCCCTGCTCGGCATCTGGAACCGCAATTTTCTCGGCTGCGAAACCCTGGCCATCCTGCCCTATAGCCAGGCCTTGATCCGTTTTCCCGCCCATCTCCAGCAGTGCGACATGGAGAGCAACGGCAAGTCGATCAATCGCCAGGGTGAGCCGCTCTCCTGTCAGAGCGGGCCGATCATCTGGGGCGAGCCGGGCACCAACGGCCAGCACGCCTTCTACCAGCTCATCCACCAGGGAACCCCGGTGGTGCCGGTGGAGTTCATCGGCTTCCGCCGGTCCCAGTATGGCGAGGACATTCTCATCGAGAACACCACCTCCCAGGAGAAGCTGGTGGCCAACCTCCTTGCCCAGTCGCTGGCCCTGGCCGTCGGTCAGGAGGATGCCAATCCCAACCGCCGTTTTCCCGGTAATCGGCCCAATTCCGTGCTCATGGCGGATCGGCTCACCCCGGAGAGCATGGGGGCGCTGCTTGCCATCTACGAGAACAAGATCGTCTTCCAGGGCTTTGTCTGGAACATCAACTCCTTTGATCAGGAAGGGGTGCAGCTCGGCAAGAAGCTGGCCACCAGGCTGCTTGGCCATTGTGCCGGACGGCGCGGTGGCGTCTCCTCGGCGGCAGGTGTGGAAGATGTCGGCTGGGCCATGCTGGCGGCGGCAGGAGTGGTGGCGCAGAAGTAAAAACAAAAAAGGAACCACCGAGACCGCAGCGGGCAGGCAGACAACATGTTTTCTCTGTGTCCGCTGCGGTCTCGGTGGTGAAAAGCAGCGTTCCCGGCGCCATCACCCTTTGATTTTCATCAGGTTGTAGTCGTCCTCGTCGCAGTATTCGAAGTAGTTGCAGAGCAGTTCCTCGCCCCGGGTGATGGCGGTCCGGGCGACCATCGTGTTCAGTTCCCTGTTGTTTTCCACGTTGTGGCCTTCACTGCTGTGATTCATGAACTGGGCGTTATCCAGACAGAGATAGAAGCGGTCACCCTCCTTGTAGGAGTAGCGGCGGATATGGGTGAAGCTGTGCGGCGAGTCAGCGGCCTGGAGGGCGAGCCACTCGTCGTAACTGTAGGCGAGATCGAGCAGCGGATTGAATTGCCAGACGATCTGGCCCCGGGCGATGTCCTGGCCGGCAAAGACGCCGATTCCGTGCAGGGCGGAGCGGTCAAGATACGTAGCGACAGTGAACATCGTACTGGCACCGCATGGCAATGGTGTTGAGATAATCGTCCGGTCTGATGTTGAACAGCTCCTGGAAGAAGAAGTCATCCACGTCATAGGCGAGCTGATAGTTTTCCAGCAGCTCGTCGCCCATGCCGATTTCCCGGTCGGCGATCTCGGTGTATTCGTCAAGAAAGGAGATATTGCACTGTGATTCCGAGTGGTTGATGAAGCGGGCGTTGTCGGTCAGGTAAAAGTATTTCTCGTTTTTCTTGTAGGTGGAATTCAGCAGATGACGCAGGGAAAAGGGGTCGAGATCGTGACAGATTTTCAGAAAGGTCTGCTTGCTGTAGATCTTGTCGATAAAACGATTGTATTTCCAGATAACGGATTGTGCAGGTATTTTCTCAGCGGCAAAGAGCCCGATACCGTGGATTTTCGACGGCGCAAGATAGGTCTTGACGGTCAGCATGTCAGGAAGCCTCGATGAAATAAGTGGTTACACTATTCCAGCATAAAAGGGTCCCAGGATCGTAAATCAATGCCAGGCTTCCGGTTAGCTTTTTATCTGGTGTTTTTCTGCAGAAAGTCCAAAAAAAATTTTTCCCGTGATGCAGATAAAAACGATTCCTGATGGAAATATTTCTGCCTATTACAAAATTCGCGATTTGTTGTCAAGATCATTTGTGGCGGGGTGGTCTTTGTTTGTAACTTGTTGATTTGATAATATTTTTTTTGGAATTCTTGGGGGGCGGGGATAGCGGTCGGTAACGGTTAGAAAAGAAAGGAAAAGCTGATTTCAATTTCCAGCTGTTCCATGGTCAGGGAGATGGGTTGTGGCCAGGTGTTCTGGTTGTAACCGTTGATTTTTTCCCGGGGGGCATACATCAGGGAGAGATTGATCTCCCTGTTTTTCATTTTTTTCGTGAGGCCACAGGT
>CAZUZJ010000138.1:0-7056 GCA_964624225.1 uncultured Desulfobulbia bacterium
CCCGGCCGGCGGCGGCGCCGAGAAAACGGCGGCGCTTCTCGCTCCGGAACTGGTCCGCTTCGGCAGTTTGACCCTGGCCCTGCTCCAGGACCGCTGCGTCTTTCCCCTGCCCGATCATATTGCCCGGATTTCTTTTTCTCCCCCGCTCCGAGGTGCCGCCGCCCATCTGATCCGTCTGCCCTATCACGTCTGGTCGTTGGTCCGGCTGGTGCGACGGAGCGGGGCGGGCACGGTGCTGAGTTTCATGGAACAGGCCAATCTCGTCAACCTGCTGGCCGCCCGGCTCACCGGACACCGGGCGGTGCTTTCCCAGCGGACCAATCCCCGCCGGCAGTATGCGGCCAAGGGGCTGCTCGGCAAGCTGATCGTCCGGGCCAGCGCCGCCCTTTACAAACGCGGCGAAGGCGTGATCGCAGTTTCCGCCGGCATCCGGGACATCCTGATTGCCGACTATGGCGTGGAGCCGGAGCGGGTGCGGGTTATTGCCAATCCGGTGGATATCGACACCATGACGGCGCAGGCCCGCAACGCTCCCGCCGTTGAGCCCGGCGGCCGTTTTTTGCTCCATGTCGGTCGTCTTGATCTCGCCACCAAGCGACACGATTTTCTCCTGGACGCCTTCCGTCAGGTGCAGGCGGTGCGGCCGGATATCCGGCTGGTCCTGGTCGGTGACGGTCCGGACGGTCCGGCCCTGCGGACGATGATTGCTGGCATGGGCCTTGACGGAGCGGTTGTCCTCACCGGCTGGCAGGACAATGTCGCCAGTTTCATGGCCCGGGCGGTTGCCACCTTGCTCTGCTCCCGTTACGAGGGCTGGCCCAATGTGCTGGTGGAGGCGATGAGCGTCGGCTGTCCGGTGATTGCCACCGACTGTCCGACCGGGCCGCGGGAAATAACAGCCGGCGGCCGCTATGGCCTGCTGGTGCCCCAGGAGGATGTGGCGGCATTTGCCCGGGCCTGTCTCTCCCTGATTGATGATCAGGCAGAGCGGGAGCGATATGCGATCCTGGCCCGGCAGCGATCCCGTGATTTTGCGCTCAAGGTGGTGGCAGGGCAGTATCGTCATGCGTTGCGGTGACCGATAACGCGTTGCGCCGCGGCGGATGGCGGAGATGTGTTTCGCCATGAAGTTCTTGCAAAAGGAGCAGCGCTATTGTATTTTGTTCTAAAAAACAGAACAAAATACACGCCGTTTACCGGCTTTTATCGGCCCACCCATGACTTCTCTGTTCAATGGACTCATCACCTCGAAGACGAGAATCCGCATCCTGATGCGCCTCTTTCTCAACCCGGCCCGCCATGCCTATCTGCGGGAGCTGGCCGGCGAGTTCGGTGTTTCGCCCAGTCAGGTCAGAGAAGAGCTGGAGCAGTTGCAAGAGGCCGGACTGCTGGCCCGGGAGCGTTCCGGCCGCAAGATCCATTATCAGGCCAACCCTGGCCATCCGCTTTTCCCGGAACTCCATTCCATGGTAAAAAAGGCGATGGGCATGGATCATATCTTTGACAGCATCATCAGGCGGCTCGGCAATCTGGAAAAGGTCTACCTGCTCGATGAGTATGCGGAAGGCAAGGAGGGGGGATTCATTGACCTGCTGCTGGTGGGCAATATTGATCAGGCCAATCTCGCCGATCTGGTGGCGAAAGCCGAGCACTATATCGAGCGGAAAATCAGAACGGTTATCCTGTCCGGCGACGAATTCCGGCAGATGTGGCCCGCTTTGCAGAGCCGGCCGCATCTCTTGATCTGGGAAGGCGGCGCAGTGACATAAGATAATCTCGGAAACCCGCAAACCTTGGCAGGTGGGAAAGCAATAACAACGAGTGACAAAGCACGGCCCGTCGGAATCGTGGCATTTTACCATTCAGACAAATAAAGGTCGGGCAGTTTTTTTAGAAAACGTTCCGGCGGGGAAAAGAACATGGAAAATCAGGCGCACAAAAAATCCGTCGCCGTCATTGGCACCGGTTACTGGGGAAAAAATCTGGTTCGCAATTTCGACGCCCTTGGCGCGCTGCATACCATTTGCGAAAAAAACCCCGATACGCTGCAAATTTTTGCCGGGCTCTATCCGGCTGCCCGGACGGTGAGCGCCTATTCCGAGGTGCTGACCACAGCCGAGATCGAGGCGGTCGCCATTGCCACCCCGGCCTCGACCCATGCCCTGCTGGCCCGGGAAGCGATCCTGGCCGGCAAGGATGTCTATGTGGAAAAGCCGCTCTGCCTGTCGGAACAGGAGGGGCAGGAACTCGTCGAGCTGGCCCGGGAGCGGGGGCGGATCCTCATGGTGGGACACCTGCTCTGGTATCATCCGGCGGTGATCCGGTTGAAGGAGCTGGTCGACAGCGGCGCCCTGGGGCGCATCCAGTATATCTATTCGAACCGACTCAATCTCGGCAAGCTGCGACGGGAGGAAAACGTTCTCTGGTCCTTTGCCCCCCATGATATCTCGGTCATCATCGGTCTGGTCGATGAGATGCCGGAGTCGATCCGCGCCCAGGGCGGCAATTTCCTCCATCAGAAGATCGCCGACACCACCATGACCCTGCTCAATTTTGCCAGCGGCATCCGGGCCCATATCTTTGTCTCCTGGCTGCATCCCTTCAAGGAGCAGAAACTGGTGGTGGTGGGGGAGCGACAGATGGCGGTCTTTGACGACACCCTGCCCTGGTCCGAAAAGCTGCAACTTTACCCTCATGTTATTGCCTGGAATGACAATATCCCGGTGGCCAGCAAGGCGGAGGCCGAATGCGTCGAGCTGGCCCAACAGGAGCCGTTGCGGGCGGAGTGCGCCCACTTTCTCGAATGCATCACGAGTCGACGTTCCCCCAGGACCGACGGCGACGAGGGCTTGCGGGTGCTGCGGGTGCTGAACTGTTGCCAGGAGTCGCTGGAGCAGGAACGCAAAATTAAGGTGCCGACCGAGCGCCGGAGCGCAGCCGACTGTTTTGTCCATGAGACGGCGGCGGTGGATGAGGATGTCGAGATCGGCGAGGGGTCCAGTGTCTGGCATTTTTCCCATCTGCTGCGTGGCGCGCGAATCGGGAAAAAATGCATCATCGGTCAGAACGTGGTGGTCGGCCCCCGGGTCGCCATCGGGAATGGCTGCAAGATCCAGAACAATGTCTCGGTCTATGAAGGAGTCACCCTGGAGGACGAGGTCTTCTGCGGGCCGAGCATGGTCTTCACCAATGTCATGAATCCCCGGGCCGCCATTTCCCGCAAGAACGAATTCTGCAAAACCCTGGTCCGACGGGGCGCGACCCTGGGAGCCAACTGCACCATTGTCGGCGGCATCGAGATCGGCGAATACGCCTTTGTCGGGGCCGGCGCGGTGGTCATCAGAAATGTGCCGGCCTATGCCCTCATGGTCGGCAATCCTGCCCGCCAGATCGGCTGGATGAGCAGGTTCGGCAAGCGGCTGGAGCTGCCGTTGACCGGTGAAGGGGAATACATCTGTCCCTATACCGATGAGCGGTATATTCTCGCCGACGGGCGAGTGACCCTGGCGGAATAAAAGAGATGCCTCGTTCGAAAGACAATTTTCTTATCTTTGGCTCTCCGCTCATCGGCGATGAGGAAATCAACGAGGTGGTGGAGACGCTGAAAAGCGGCTGGCTTGGTACAGGACCCCGTGTTGCCCGTTTTGAAAAGGCCTTTGCCGACTACAAGGGCAGTGATTTTGCCATTGCCGTCAATTCCTGCACCGCGGCCTTGCATTTAAGCATCCTGGCCTTGGGAATCGGCGCGGGGGATGAGGTCATTACCACCCCTCTGACCTTCTGCGCCACGGTGAACGCCATTATCCACAGCGGGGCGACACCGGTACTTGCCGATGTCGATCCGCTGACCATGAATATCGATCCACGCCAGATCGAGTCCAGGATAACCACGAGAACACGGGCGATTCTGCCGGTTCATTTCGCCGGTCGTCCCTGTGAAATGGATGCCATCATGGATTTGGCCTGCCGGCATAACCTCAAGGTGATCGAGGACTGCGCCCATGCCATCGAAACCCGCTACAAGGGACGGAGTGCCGGCACAATCGGCGATCTTGGTTGTTTTAGTTTTTATGTGACCAAGAATGTCATCACCGGCGAGGGCGGGATGGTCATTGGCAGGGATGAAGCTGTGAAGCAACGGATCAAAACCCTTGCCCTGCATGGCATGAGCGCCGACGCCTGGAAACGATTCAGCGATGAGGGCTACAAGCATTATTTTGTCGTTGAGCCGGGATTCAAGTACAACATGATGGACATCCAGGCGGCTATCGGCCTGCATCAGCTGGAGCGGGTCGAAGCAAACCATCGCCGGCGGGAGCAGATCTGGGCCTGTTACAATGAGGCCTTCGCCGATCTCCCCCTTACCCTGCCCCTTGCGGTTGATCCGGCGACTCGCCATGCCTTTCATCTCTACACGATCCTCATTGACGACACACGATGTCGGGTGAGCAGGGATCGTTTCCTCGATGAGATGGCCCGGAGCAACATCGGGGTGGGCGTTCATTATCTCAGCATTCCGGAACACCCTTATTACAACCGACACTATGGCTGGCGACCGGAAGAGTACCCGCACGCCATGCGTATCGGCCGTCAGACCGTCAGTCTGCCCCTGTCGGCAAAATTGCGTGACGCGGATGTGGACGACGTTATCGCCGCTGTTCGTGGCAGCGTGTGCGCCTGATATGGATATTCTTATCGCCACCCCGTATTCCGATCTGTTTGCCGATGAAAACGAGATGGCGTCATTGTGTGGCTGTTCGGATATTATCGAACTGAGAAAGCCTGCGCAGATGGGGAAAATTGCCGGCAAGGTGCTTTTTCACAGCGAGATCAACCTGGCGGCACAATGGGAAAAGGATGAGTTTGACACCCTTGCCGCCATCGCCGCCAAGGGCAATCTCGCGGCACTGTCCTTTCATCTCCCGTCATGCTACGCAAGAAATGCCATGCAGGGCAACAGATTCATCGGCATCGGTTCACCCTGGTCAAAAGAGGAGATGCTCCGGCATGCCGCGGAAAACATCCTCGTTGTCCGGCGGTTATTCGGGGACGGGGTTGACATCATGGTTGAAAACAACAATGATCTGCTGACCGACGCCTATGAGGTGGTTGCCGACCCACGCTTCATCACGGAGTTGATTGGGCAAAACGGCATTTATCTGTTGTTGGATATCGCTCATGCCAGAATCTCGGCCCATAACCGTAAAAGAGAAGAACGGCACTATTTTGAAGAACTTCCCTTGACCAGGACCAGGCAGGTGCATCTTTCCCGGTTTGCCGTCAAGGATGGCATGGCCATTGATGCCCATGCGGCCCTGGAGGAAGATGACTGGCTTTTTTGTCACCGGTGGCTCGGGCGATTACCCCAGCTCCGTTATGTAACCATAGAATATTACAAGGATGCCGCCGTGCTGCGGGCGCAGTTGGACAGGCTCCGGGCTTTCCTCGGTACGAGGTGATTGATGATCATGGACTTCTCGCCTGAATCGTTTTTTTCGCTGACCGGTCAGAATATTTTGGTGACCGGGGCCGCCGGCCAGCTTGGCCGGGGCATGGTGCGAGCCCTGATCGCCTGCGGCGCCGGGGTTGCGGCGGCAGACACATCGCTTGCCGACCTTGAAGCCGCCGCCGCAAGGGACAGCTGGCCGCTGGACAGGGTTTTCCTCTCCGCCTGCGATGTCCGACAGCGGAGCGATATCCAAAATACCATTGCCAGGGCCGGAGATTTCTTCGGCGAACTGACCGCGCTGGTCAACAATGCCGGCGTCAGCGTGTTTGAACCCTATCTGGAACGGACGGAAGAGTCCATTGACTGGGTCATGGATGTCAATGTCAAGGGGACAATCCTTTGCACGCAGGAGTTCATCAAGCACCGGATCGGCCATGGCGGCGCGGGAGGCATTGTCAACATCGCCTCCCATTACGGACTGATCAGTCCTGATCCGAGAATTTACACGGATTGCGCCCGGAAGAATTCCGAGATCTACGGTGCCAGCAAGGCAGGCGTCATTCAGATGACGAAATATTATGCCGTGCATGCCGCGGAACACAGGATTCGAGTCAATGCCGTTTCCCCGGGCGGGGTGATCAATCCAGACAACCCCCAGGGCCCGGATTTTCAGAAAAATTACGGCTTCCGCTGCCCGATGAGCCGGATGGCTGAAACACGGGAAGTGGTTGGCGCCGTTCTTTTTCTGCTGACCCCGGCTGCCTCGTACATCAATGGCCATAATCTCGTGGTGGACGGCGGCATGAGCGTCTGGTAAAAGACTGGCGCGACAGCCCTGAAATAAAAGAGAGAGGAGTAATGAGCATGGGGCAGGTTATTCGTTTACAAAGCAGAAATATCAGTAATGATGACCCGGTTTTCGTCATCGCCGAAGTGGGCATCAATCACAACGGCGATGCGAAGCTGGCTGCCAGGTTGATCAGGGAGGCCCACCGGGCAGGGGCTGATGCGGTTAAATTGCAAACCTACACGACGGAGAAGAGGGTTGCCGCCGGCTCTCCCATCTTTGATCTGCTGAAGAGATGTGAACTCTCCTATGAGGTCCAGAGAGAACTTTTCGGCCTTGGCCAAGAGCTCGGTTTACTGATGTTCAGCACCCCCTTTGACAAGGAGGCGGTCGATTTTCTGGCGGAAGCCGGTTGTGCACTCTATAAGGTTGCCTCCTTTGATGTCGTCAACAAACCCTTATTGCGCAAAATTTGCGAAAAAAAACGGGCGGTGATCGTTTCCCGTGGCATGGCCTCTGATGCCGAACTGGGCGAGGCTTTGCACCTGTTTGATGAGGCCGGCATCGGCGCTGCGGTTCTTCACTGCGTTTCCGCCTATCCTGTCCCCTCCTTTGCCGATCTGCATCTTGCCACCATTGCCTCTCTGCAAAAAGAGTTCGACAGAGTCGTCGGTTTTTCCGATCATACCGTCGGGGTGAATGCGTCTGTCTGGGCGGTTGCCGCCGGGGCCCGCATCATTGAAAAACATTTTACCCTGGATACCGGTATGGAAGGCCCGGACCACGCGATCAGCGCTGATCCGGCAATATTGTCCAGTAT
>CAZUZJ010000139.1:0-7024 GCA_964624225.1 uncultured Desulfobulbia bacterium
CTGCACCAATACCATACCCTGGAACAGGAACTGGAGCGTTACAACGAAGAACTCCTTGGACGCCATCGTCTTGTTTTGCTGAACAAGATCGATCTGCTGGAGGATCCGGCGGACTTGTCCGGACTCTGTAATCGGTTTAAACAGCAGAACATCACGGTGCTGCCCGTTTCCGCCCTGACCGGCGGCGGCTTGGATGAGCTGCGGGAGCGGATCGCCGCCCTGATGGAGGAAACCACCGTGGCGGACGAGGTGGAAGAAATCCTATGACATTTCAGGTGGCCCCGGAAAAGGGGGTTGAATTACGGGAAACCCTGCTCGGCGCAGCGCGCCGGGTGGTGGTCAAGGTGGGCAGCGCCGTGCTGACCACCGTCGACGGTCTCAACCAGACGGTGCTTGAGAATCTCGCCGAGGAGCTGACCTTTCTCCGGGAAACCGGCAGGGAGGTTATCTTGGTCAGCTCCGGGGCGGTTGCCTCGGGCCGCAAGAAGCTCGGCCTCGGCAGCCGTGCCCTCCGCATGCGGGAAAAACAGGCGGCAGCCGCGGTCGGTCAGGCTGGTCTGATGCATGCTTATGATATGCTCTTTGCGCACCGCGAACAGAAGGTCGCCCAGGTGCTGCTGACCCATGACGACTTCGCCCACCGTGATCGCTATCTCAATGTCCGCAACACCATGTTCACCCTGCTTGAATGGGGGATCCTGCCCATCATCAACGAAAACGACACCGTGTCGGTGCGCGAGCTGCGGTTCGGCGACAACGACACCCTGGGCGCCATGGTCGCCAACCTCATCGACGCTGATGTCTTTCTCTGTCTCACCGACGTGGACGGCCTCTATACCGGCAATCCCTGCACCAATCCTCAGGCCCGTCGGGTCCATACCGTGGCCGAGGTCAACGAGGAGGTGGAGAACATGGCCGGCAACATCTGCGGATCGAGCCTCGGCACCGGCGGCATGCGCAGTAAGATTCTCGCTGCAAAAATGGTGGCGGCCAAGGGTGGCTGCTCCTTTATCGGTCCGGGCCGCGAACCAGGGGTGCTGCGTCGCCTTTTTGCCGGCGAACCGGTCGGCACCTTCTTTCTCCCCAAGGAAAAAAAGATGGCGAGCCGCAAACACTGGATCGCCTACACCCTGCGGCCCAAAGGCTATCTCGTCCTTGACCCCGGCGCCTGCCGGGCCCTGGCCGAACAGGGCAAGAGTCTGCTGCCCTCCGGCATCCGCGAGGTGCGGGGCCGATTCGGCGTCGGCGATCCGGTCCATTGTCTCAGCCCGGAGGGCGAGGCGATTGCCGCCGGTCTCGTCAATTACAATGCAACGGATATCGACAAGATCCACGGCTGTCACACCTCGAAGATTGAGGAACTGCTCGGTTTCAAGGACAGCGACGAGGTGATTCACCGGGATAACCTCGTCCTGCTTGCCGGTCGCGGCCAGCAGAAAAAGACGACGGCCCATGCCTGAACGCATGGGCGGATGGAGCGGATATGGGCACCATTGAACAGACAATCCAGGAAATGGCCATCCGGGCGCGGGAAGCGAGCCGCGGCATGGCGAGACTGTCAACGGAGAGCAAGAATCGGGCGCTGCTGCGCATGGCCGCGGCCCTGGAAGAGCGGCGCGATTATCTGGTCCGGGAAAACGACAAGGATCTCAGCGCCGGCCGGGCCAAGGGGCTCTCCGCCGCCATGCTTGATCGCCTGCAGCTGTCGGCTAAGACCATGGCTGCCATGATCCAGGGGTTGCGTGAGGTCGCCGCCCTGCCCGACCCGGTGGGTGAGGTGACGGAGATGGTGAAGCGGCCCAACGGCATCATGGTCGGCCGCATGCGCGTCCCACTCGGCGTCATCGGCATGATCTACGAGTCACGGCCAAACGTCACGGTGGATGCGGCGGCGCTTTGTCTCAAGGCCGGCAACAGCGTGCTGCTGCGGGGCGGCTCTGAGGCCATCCATTCCAATCTCGCCCTGGCCGCGGTTCTGCAGGAATGTCTGGCCGCGGAGAGCATCGATGCCGCTGCGGTGCAGGTTATTCCGATGACCGACCGGGAGGCGGTGACCCACATGCTCTCCCTGGAGGAGCAGATCGATCTCATCATTCCCAGGGGTGGCGAGGGGCTGATCCGTTTTGTTGCGGAAAACTCCCGTATCCCGGTGCTCAAACACTACAAGGGAGTGTGTCACGTCTTTGTCGACGACAGCGCCGATCCGCAGATGGCAATCAACATCGTCATGAACGGCAAGGTGCAGCGGCCCGGCGTCTGTAACGCCCTGGAAAGCCTGCTGGTCCACGAGGCGATCGCCCCCTCCTTTTTGCCGCAAATCTGCGCCGAGCTTGCTGGCGCCGGGGTGGAGATCAGGGGTTGCCCGCGCACCTGCGCCCTGGTGCCCGCTGCCCGGCCCGCCGGCCCGGAGGACTGGGGTCGGGAGTTTCTCGACCTGATCCTGGCGGTGAAGGTGGTGGCTGATCTCAATGCGGCCATGGACCATATCGTCCGCTACGGCTCCCAGCACACCGAGGCCATTGTCACCAACAGCTATGCCAATGGCCAGCGCTTTCTCCGCGAGGTGGACGCCTCGGCGGTGATGATCAATGCCTCGACCCGCTTCAGCGACGGTGGCCAGTTCGGTCTCGGCGCCGAGATCGGCATCAGCACCACCAAGCTGCACGCCTACGGCCCGATGGGCCTGAAAGAGCTGACCACCCGCAAGTTCATCGTTTACGGCGACGGCCAGGTGCGGGCGTAGCGCTGCGACTGGTATGAGACGCATTAACCACGGAGCCCACAGGGCACCCGGAGATAATCTGTCGTTTTTACAATATTTTCTTTGTGTCCTCTGGGTTTGCGGTGATGAAGAAAGCCCTGTTGCGGGGTCATCAGTTCTTTTCCCGATTCGCAATTCGCTGCCATGAAAACGATCGGCCTGTTCGGCGGCACCTTTGACCCGATTCACAACGGCCATCTGGCGGTGGCGCGGGCGGTGCTCGAACAGCTCGATCCTGCTCTCCTCTACTTCATTCCCGCCGCCGCGCCCCCCCACAAAAGCGAACTGGCCGTTACCCCCTTTGCCCAGCGTCTGGCCATGCTCCGCCTTGCCCTGCAGGGCGAATCCCGCTATCGGTTATCGGTGATTGAGGGGGAACGGCCCGGACCCTCCTATACCATCGATACCCTTGCCGCCTTTCGCACCGAGTTCGGGGAGAACGCCGATCTTTTTTTTGTCATCGGTCTCGATGCCTTTGCCGAGATCGGCAGCTGGAAGTGTTACCGCAAGCTGCTGGCCGAAAGTTCCTTTGTCGTCATTGATCGGCCCTCCCATGACCGGCGGCCGCTGGGGGAGATCGTGGCGGAGAATTTTCCCGACTATGCCAGGCGACCGGGTGGGTCCTGGGTGGGCCCGGAAGGCAAACGGATCATCTCCCTTGCCATGGCGCCGGTGGAGGTCTCCTCGTCGCTGGTGCGGGAGAGGTTACGGCTGGGCGGTCCGGTGGATCATCTTATTCCGCCACTGGTGGTCCGTTACCTGCACGAACAGGGGCTTTATCGGATTGAGTGAGGATTGAGGGGTGACAAGCCGGTTATCGGGCGTCGACGCTATGCCTCGATGCCGCTGCTGTCAACATAGGCATAGGCGCTGTGCTTGTGGATCGACTCAAAGCTTTCCACCCCCACCGAAAACCAGGTGATGGCCGGGTGGGCCTGGGCCATCTCCGCTACCTTGCGCGCCACGTCCTCGACGAACATCGGGTTCTGGTAGGCCTGCTCGGTAACGAATTTTTCATCCGGCCGTTTGAGGATGGAGTAGACCTCACAGGAGGCCCCTGATTCCACCAGGCTGATGAGATCCTCCATCCAGATGAAGCCTTTGCAGGTGACGTTGAGGTTGATTTCCGCCCGCTGGTTGTGGGCGCCGTATTCGCTGATCTCCTTGGAGCAGGGACAAAGGGTCGTGCTCGGCACCCAGACGGAGAGGACGAACGCCTCGTCCGCCCCGATGCCGCCGGTGAAGCGACAGGTGTATTCCATCAGACCCGGGGTGCCGGTGACCGGCGCCTTTTTTTCGAGGAAATAGGGGAAGGTCATCTCCAGGTGGGCGGCGTCGGCCTGCAGCCGGTCGCGGGTCTCGGCCAGCAGCTTCGGGAAGATGGCGACACTCATGTCTTCCTGGTAGTTGTGCAGCACGTCGAGGAAGGTGGCGACACAGGTCTCCCGGTAGCGACGCGGCATGCTGGCCTGCAGGGTGATGCTGGCTACCGTTGCCTGCAGGCTGCCGGATTTTTCCCGGATTTTGACCGGGTAACGGATATTTTTGATGCCTACGGTTTTTAGTTTCATAATGATGCGTCGGTTTTTACCTTTTTTTGCTGCGGTCGCCAACAGCTTTCTTCGCCGGCTGTCAATCGACTCTGGTCTCATATGACGAACTTCTTTGCGAGCTGCGGGAAAATATGGTAGTTTTCGCCCATCATCGGCAACGGGATCTGGATGGAGACTGAGGAAAAAATTCGGATAGACAAGTGGCTGTGGGCCGCCCGTTTTTACAAGACCCGCTCCATGGCGGCCCAGGCGGTGAGCGGCGGCCATGTCCATGTCAACGGTGACCGGGTCAAGGCGGCGCGCGGTGTCGGTGTCGGCGATGAGCTGCGGATTGTCCGGGACGAAACCGAATTTGTCGTTGTGGTGCGGGCATTATCCGAGCGGCGCGGCCCGGCCACCATGGCTCGAACCCTCTATGAGGAGACCGAGGCAAGCATTGCCGCCCGGTTGCAACGCAGCGAGGAGCGCCGCCTGCAGCGGCTGACCGGGGATCTGCCGCCAACGAAACGGCCGGGGAAACGGGACCGGCGCTTGATTCGCACTTTTACCAGAAAGGATTGAAAGGGCGGCAGCCAGGCGACGGGAAAAGACTCGGGGCATACGGCACGGAGAGGAAAAGTCGTAACACCTTTCTGCCGCAGCCTTTTTCATTTTTTATTTCAACAGATGGGAGACGGACATGAAAAAAGCGGAAAGGGCGCTCATCAGCCTGACGGATAAATCCGGCATCGAGGGTTTTGCCCGGGAACTGGCGGCGCTCGGCATCGAGATTCTTTCCACCGGCGGCACGGCGAAAAAACTGCGCGATCACGGTATTGCGGTCAAGGATGTCTCGGACTTCACCGGTTTCCCGGAGATGCTCGACGGTCGGGTCAAGACCCTGCACCCCAAGGTACACGGCGGTATCCTCGCCCAGAAAAACAATCCCGACCATCTGCGGCAGATGGAGGAGCACGGCCTGCAGGCCATCGACATCGTGGCCGTCAACCTCTATGCCTTTGACAAGGCCACCGCCGACCCCGGCTGCACCCTGGCCCATGCCATTGAGAACATCGACATCGGTGGCCCGACCATGCTGCGCTCCTCGGCCAAGAATTTTCAGGATGTCACGGTGATCGTCGATCCGGCGGATTATCCGCTTGTTCTCGCTGAGTTGAAGGAGCACGGCAACACCACTCTGAAGACCCGTTTCCGGCTGGCCCGCAAGGTCTTTGCCCTCACCGGCCAGTACGACACCATGATCACCGCCTGGCTCACCAGGGTGAACGTGGACGCCGATCCCTATTTCGGTTGAGGAGAGAGATCCATGAACATGGCAGTGCTTCTGTCCGGCAGCGGCCGCACCCTGGATAATTTCCATGAGCGCATCGCCAACGGCACCATGCAGGGCCGTATTGTCGTCGTCATTGCCAACGTCAGGGACGCCCTGGGATTGGAAAAGGCGCGCAAATTCGGTTATCCTGCCTATCATGCCGCCGACAACGACACCATCAACCGCATCCTGGCCGAGCATGACGTCGAACTCGTTCTGCTGGCCGGCTTTCTCAAGCTCTACCAGCCGCCGGCCCATCTTAAACGGCAGGTCATCAACATCCACCCCTCGCTGATTCCCTCCTTTTGCGGGGCCGGTTTTTACGGGATGAAGGTGCATCGCGCCGTTCATGCCCGGGGGGTGAAGGTGAGCGGCTGCACGGTCCATTTCGCCAACGAGGTCTATGACGAGGGCCCGATCATCGTCCAGCGTTGTGTGCCGCTCTTCGACGACGACACCCCGGAGACGATCGCGGCAAAAGTCTTTGCCGCCGAATGCGAGGCCTTTCCCGAGGCGATCAATCTCGTCCATGCGCGGGGCGTCGAGGTCTTCTGGCGGACCCCGCAAAAGGGGGAGCAGTCGCGGTGACACAGAAAAGAACCCTGATCATGAACGCCCAGGATATCGAGCGTTCCCTGACTCGTATGGCTTTGCAGATCATGGAGGACAATCGCGGGATCCGGAAGGTGGCGCTGATCGGCATCCATACCGGCGGCGTCTATCTTGCCGATCGGCTCCAGAAGATCATCCGGGAACACGAGGGGCTGGAACTGCCCGTCGGTTCCCTTGATATCACCCTCTACCGGGATGACTGGAGCCTCGTGTCGCAGAATCCCATTGTCAAGAAGACGGAGATTGCTTTTTCCGTACAGGAGTATACCCTGATCCTGGTCGATGATGTCCTCTACACCGGGCGGACCATCCGCGCAGCGCTCGACGCCATCATGGATCTCGGCCGACCGCGGGCCATCAAGCTGGCGGTGCTGATCAACCGTCAGTGCGGCCGCGAGCTGCCCATCCAGCCCGACTACCGGGGGCTTGATGTGCGGGAAAACAACAGCGATCATGTCCATGTCATGCTCCATGAAAAGAGCGGGGAACGGGACGAGGTACTGGTAACATCCGACTGAGGGTGGGTGTGCGGGTATGACCAATGCGAACATGGCAGTCAGGCGGCTTGATGAGATTCGCGCGCGCATCGCCCGGAAACGGGAGGATTACCGGCGCTACGATTTCACACCGGCCCAGAACGATCTGCTGAAGACCTTTTTCGATCTGGCCCAGGAATTCTGTTCCCTGGAGGATTTCTACCGTATTGCGGTGGCGGTGTTGAAAGAGTTCATGGGCTACGAGACCCGCCTCTACCTCCAGAATGAGGTGTCGAAGAAGCTCGAACTG
>CAZUZJ010000140.1:0-7022 GCA_964624225.1 uncultured Desulfobulbia bacterium
TCGCCACTCGACAAGGAGCCACATGCCCATGCCGGCCATGCCGGCCAGGTGGGTTGCGATAAAGGCGCTTGCCGCAATGCCGTTGGCAGCCAAAGCGCTTCCGGCGTTGAAGCCGAACCAGCCGAACCAGAGGAGCCCGGTGCCGAGCAGGGTCATGGGGAGGCTGTGGGGGATAAAGCTGTCCCGGCCCAGCCCCTTACGCGGTCCGAGGATGATCACCGTAGCCAGAGCCGCCATGCCCGAGGTGAGATGGACGACAAGCCCGCCGGCAAAATCGAGAACCCCCCTGGCCGCAAGCCAGCCGCCGCTGCCCCAAACCCAGTGACAGACGGGGTTGTAGACGAAGATGGTCCAGAGCAGGCTGAAGAGGAGAAAGGGGCCGAAACGCATCCTCTCGGCAAAGGCGCCGGTAATAAGGGCCGGGGTGATGACCGCGAACATGCACTGGTAAATCATGAAGACATTGTGCGGAACGGTGGTCGCATACAGGGGGCTCGGCTCGCTGGTGACGCCTTGCAGGGCGAAATGCGACAGGTCGCCGATGAGTCCGGCCAGGTCCGGTCCGAAGGACATGCTGTAGCCGATGTAAATCCATTCGATACTGATGACGGAAATCATGGCAAACGATTGAAGGATTGTGCCGAGAACGTTTTTGCTGCGGACCATGCCTGCGTAGAAGAGGGCAAGGCCTGGGGTCATGAGCAGCACGAGGGCAGCGGCAACAAGAAGAAATGCGGTGTCGGATCCTGAAACCATGGGGCGGTGTCCTTATGGTAGTGTGGGATAAAGATGTTTTCAGGATCCTAAAGCAAAAGGTGTGCCGTGTTTTTTTATTGATTTAATCCATTGATTTTTTTAATACTTTCTTGATTTCCGCCAGACGATTCGGTGTGGTGAAAATTACAAAAATGTAATTTTTATTTTTTTTAATTACAAAATTGTCTTATTTTGAAATGACACGGTAGCGGTCGAAGATGATCGAGGCGAGTGGGCCGTCTGGCCAGGCCTTTTTCAGCCAGGATTCGAGATTGCGGATCATTTCGCCCCGCGCCAGGGCATAGCGCCGCAGTTCTTCGGGCGGGCGATTGCTGTAAAACTGATAGATGGCGTCGCGGACAGCGGCTTTCTGGCCCTCCGGAAGGGGCTGACCGGGATCGAGCAGGAGGACGAGGGTCAGATCGACACTGATCGTCGCCTTGCCGCCGTTGTGCTCCTGGTGGGTGGTGATGAAAAATCCGGGTAATGACCATTTTTTACGATTTTTGCTGGCAAGAACGGTCTGCTTCTCGGGCGGCGGCGTGATCGTGACGGCGGAGGGGGGAGGGGGGGCAGCAATGTCCGGGGCAGGAAAGGGAACGGCACCCGTGGCAGGTGGTGTTCTCTGCTCGCTGGCCTGCTGCAGTTCATGGGTGGTGGAGCGGAAAAAGAGCACGGCGGACAAGCCGACAAGCGGCAGAAGGCAAAAAACGGGAAGAAGTATTTTTTGAAGACGAGGGCGTTCTGTGTACCAGGAGCGGCAGCGGGCAAGCAGCAGGGTGGCGCCGGCAAGGAGGGAAACCGGGTTGAGAGGGTGCCGGGCCTTGTCGGCTGGGGGAGGGGCGGTGGCGACGGTGGAGTGGCTTTTGGTTGTTTTCTCTGCCGATTCTTCTTCCAGGATGGCGGCGAGATTCATCTCGTCCGCGGCTTGCTGGCCGGCAGATATTTCCCCTTCCTCATCAGGGGACAGCATGAAATCCTCGGCCTGAAATGCCGATTCCCAATCTCCGCCCAGGTCGTCGTCCAACCCTTCCGGCAGATCGAAGTCAAAAAGATCCTTTTTCTTGGGGTCAGAAGCCATGAGTCTTTTCGGGGGAATGCCGCCGCTTCTGCATCAAGGGCAACGTTGCCGGCCGGTCAGCCGCCAAAGACTTTGCTGATTTTTTCTCCAAGTGTCTCGGCGGTGAATGGTTTGACGATATAATGACTGACCTTGGCCTTGATTGCGAGAATGATATTGTCCTGCTGCGCCTCGGCCGTCACCATGATAAAAGGGATGGCGCTCAGTTTCGCATAGGCCCGGACATGCTTGAGGAGATCGAGGCCGGTCATTTTGGGCATGTTCCAGTCAGAGATGATCAAGTCGATCTTTTCGGATTTGAGAATGTCCACTGCGGTGGTTCCATCATCCGCCTCGACGATGTTTTTATACCCCAGTTGCACCAGAATGTTTTTGACAATGCGTCGCATGGTGGCAAAATCATCAACAACAAGCACTTTCATGTTGGTGTCAGGCATGTCATCCTCTCTTCGGAAAAGGCTTTTTTTACCACTGAGAGCACAGAGGACACAGAGAAAATATTTTGCATTACAGTCAGTTCTCTCCGTGCACTCCGTAGTCGCTGTGGTTGATTCTCAGTATGAGTGAAACCATCAGTTTTGACAGGTTCAGTTCTGTTGCATGGCAACAGCGGATAAATCGGCAACCGGCAATTTGCCCAGGCAACACCTTAAAAATATATGATTTTGGCGGCCGCGTAAAGGTCTGAATCAGATGGCAAGAGCTTTTTTTAATTTCGTGCGCAGGCGGAGCATGGCCTTGCTGTGCATCTGGGAAATACGTGATTCGGTATAGCCGAGAATGTGGCCGATTTCCTTCATGGTCAGCTCATTGTAATAATAGAGGGAAACGGTCAGGCGTTCCTTCTCGGGCAGCTGGTCGATGGCCTGGGCGACGAGATCACGGATCTGGGTGCGGTTGATGGAGGCAAAGGGATCCATATCCACTCCCGAAACATGTTCCGGGATGAGGTCATCGAGGGACGAATCCGGATGGCGTTGACGCAACAGCTCGATATCGAGGAAGGTGACGGTTTTTGTCTCATCCAGCAGCCGGTGAAAGTCCTCCAAAGAAATATTCAGCCGGGCCGCAACCTCTTCATCGGAGGCTGGTCGGCCCAGTTTCTTTTCCAGTTCGAAATAGGCCTGCTCCAGTTCCGTGATTTTACGTCTGATGGAGCGCGGCACCCAGTCCAGGGCGCGTAATTCATCGAGCATCGCCCCTTTGATGCGGAACTCCGCGTAGGTCTTGAACTGGACGTTCTTGTTGACGTCGAATTTGTCGATGGCGTCGATGAGGCCGATGATGCCGCAGCTGATGAGGTCATCCAGCGACACCTGGGATGGCAGCCGGCTGACCAGCCGGGAGGCGATATACTTGATCAGTGGCGTGTAGGTCAGGATCAAATCGTTGCGTTTGTCGGCCGTCATTTCCGTTGACGGGCTGAAGTACGCCCTGGTGTAATCCTTAAATTTCGGAGATGATTGCTTGTTCATGTGCTGAGAGAGATGCTCCCGTGTTTCCGGCCATTGCGGTGTTTTGCCGGTTTTTCCTGACGGTCCTGATGAGTGCACCTTTTTCCTGGCGGGTGGAAATGCCCGCGGGTGGTGCGGCAAGACAGTTCGTCACTGCCTGGAAGTATATTACAATTCCAACAGGCCTTGCCAGAAAAATTTAATGTTTCCGTCACAGTGCGGGCTTATCGTTTCGTCGGCCAGCAGGGCGGCGAGTTTTGCGAAGTGGTGTGCGGCCGGCGATTGCGGGGAAGCCACCACCAGCAACCGTTGATTGCGCACCGCCTGGGGCAACTTGCTGTCCTGCGGAATGAAACCGAGATAATCGAGGGAGACGGTGTCAAGGAAACGATCCGCTACCGCAGTGAGCTGGCGAAACACGGCAAGCGCCTCTTTTTCCGAGTGGGCACAGTTGACGAGGATACGAAATTTTTTAACGTCATGCCGGGAGGAGAGAACCTTGATCATGGCGTAGGCGTCCGTGAGCGAGGTTGGTTCGGGACTCAGCACGATAATCCGCTCCTGGGCGGCAAGGGTGAAATAAATGACATTTTTGTTGATTCCAGCGGCGGTGTCGATGAGGACGATGTCCGTCTGTTCCCCCATTTCCGCCATCTCGGCGAGAAAATAGAGTTTCTGCTCCTCCGTCAGTTCCGCCAGCTCGAGAATGCCGGAACTGGCGGGCAGGATGGAGATGCCGCCCGGACCTTTGACCAGGATGTCACGCAGGCTCTTTTCCCCGAGCAGAACATGATGGAGGTTGTAACGGGGGGTGAGTCCCAGCAGGACATCAACATTGGCGAGATTGAGGTCCGCATCGAGGATCAGCACCCTTTTCTTTTTTTGGGCCAGGCAGTAGGCGAGGTTGACGACAATGTTGGTTTTGCCCACCCCCCCCTTGCCGCTGGTGACGCAGATGACGCGCGGGGAGGCGGGGCTGGAGGGGAAGGTTCGTCGGGTCGCCGGATTGCGTGTCTGCCCCATGATTTTTTCCAAGGTGTCTGCCTGGTGCATAGATTGTGTCCTCATGGTATGCCGTTGCCGGAGTAGGAATGGGCCGCATCAAGAATCGCCGACCATCCTTTTTTGAACAGCCGCTCCAGCAGAGGAAGGGAGGCGATGAAAAAATCTTCCGGCACCTTCTGGCCGGTTGCCAGAAAGGTGATCGGAATGCCGGCGCCGGCGATCTGCTGGCACAGGGTTGCATAGGCCCTGGTCTCATCAAGTTTGGTAAGGATGAGCCCGGCCGGTGCGAGGGGGGCATAGACCGTGATGATGTGTTCCAGATCCTCTTTTTTGGTCGGCGCGCTCAGGACAAGCTGGATATCAACCTGGGCCAGGGGGGAAAACCAGTCAGCCAGTTCCTGCACGTGCTGTTCGTCATAGGGGCTTTTGCCGGCGGTATCGAGAATGATCAGATCGGCAGCGCTCTGGCGTTCCACGGCGCGGCGCAGATCGCGGCGCCGCAGCACGATCTCGCAGGGGATCTGCATGATCCGGGCGTAGGTGCGGAGCTGGTCGGTGGCGCCGATACGATAACAGTCCATGGAAAAGAGGGCGACCCGGCGATTTTCCCGGATGGTGTACCAGGCGGCGATTTTCGCCGCAGTTGTCGTTTTGCCGACGCCGGTGGGGCCGGTCAGGGCGAGGATGACCGGTTTGTCCCGACGGCGCAGATCCGGCGGGGCGACCCGCAGCCGACTGATCAGTTCATCCCGCCAGCGGCTCACTTCGACGGGATCGGGCCGGCTGGTCGCAGCCGAGGCGGGCGGCGGAGTCATCCCCGGTTTTTCCTTCACCGGCGGCTGCACCCCCTGCTGGCGCAACAGTCCAGCAAAACGTTTGCGCAGGTCATGGGATTCGAGGACGATTTTCCGCTCCTCAGCGCGCCAGGATCTCTGCTCGCTGGCCGCTAAGCCGGGAACGGCAGCACCGGCCCGGAAGGTCTGGTAGCCGTAAATCGTCGGCTTCGCCTTTTCCGCCGCCGGACTTGCCGAGCCGGCCGGGGGCAGGGTGATCTCCTCGATGTCGTAGTCCATCGCCGCCAGGACCTCATGGCGTTGATCAGGGGTGCCGGGGTCCAGGGTCTTGCTGGACAGAATAACGGCACTGTCGCCCAGTTCTTTCTTGATCAGGGCGAAGGCGGTTTTGCTGTCCGGTGCTTCAAATCGTCGTATGCGCATGGGTGCCGGTTCGTTGCGGGGGCTGTTGTGGGGCGGGCCGGCGATCAGGGGGATCCGGTCGCCGGGCCATTATTTTTTCCGGTTCACATCCACCGTGCCCAGGGAGTGGATCTTCGCCTGGCTGGTCAGTTCATTGTGGGACAGGACCACGATCTGGGGCAAGAAGCGTTCGATCAGCCGGCGCAGGTGGCGGCGCAGCACCGGCGCGCAAATGACCACCGGCTGATAGCCCTGCTGGGTCACCCGTTCGGCCGCGTGTTGCAGGGACTCGATGATTTTCTGTCCCATGGCCGGATCGATGGCGAGAAAGGAGCCCTGTTCGGAGCTCTGCACCGACTCCCTGATCAGATCCTCGACCTGGGTACTCAGAGTAAGGACAGACAAGGTTCCCTCGTTATCCGCCAGGGCGCCGACAATGGAGCGGGCCAGTTTCTGCCGCACATATTCGGTGAGAATCTCGGTGTCCTTGCTCATCGGCGCGTAATCGGCCAGGGTCTCGCAGATGGTCAGCAGATCGCGGATCGACACCCGCTCCCGCAGGAGATTCTGCAGCACCTTCTGCACCTTGCCGAGCGGCAGCAGGCCGGGAACCAGTTCTTCCACCACCTTGGGATGGGTCTTGGCGAGGTTGTCGAGCAGCTTCTGGGTATCCTGGCGGCCGAGCAGTTCATCGGCATGGGTGCGCAGCACCTCGGTCAGGTGGGTGGCGACCACGGTGGCGGGATCAACCACAGTATAGCCGGCCAGCTGCGCCTCATCCTTTTTCTCCCGGCTGATCCAGAGAGCCGGCAGCCTGAAGGCCGGTTCGACGGTGGGGATCCCGTCGATTTCCCGTTTCGCCGCGCCGGAATCCATGGCGAGGAAATAGCCCATCATCAGTTCGCCCCGGGCGATCTCGACGCCCTTCAGGAGGAGGACGTACTCGTCCGGTTTGATCTGCAGATTGTCCCGTACATGCATCGGCGGGATGACAAGCCCCATGTCCATGGCGAACTGGCGGCGGATGCCGCGGATGCGCTCCAGCAGGTCCCCTTCCTGGGCCTCGTCCACCAGGGGAATCAACCCGTAGCCAACCTCAAGCTCAAGCACATCGAGGGGGAGAAGGGCCTCCACCGTTTCCGGCGCACCCGGCGGCGGGCCGGTTTCCCGCCGGCGCTCTTCGGCCATGGCCTCTTCCTGTTTTTCCGTCGCCTGACGCTGGAAGGCGAGCCAGGCCACCCCGCCCATGGCGGCACCCAGCATGAGAAAAGGCAGATGAGGGAGGCCGGGAATGAGGCCGAAGAACATGATGATGGCAGAAGAAACCGCCAGGGCCTGGGGCTGGCGGCCGAACTGGCGGGAAAGCTCGATGCCCATGCTGCTGTCGGAGGCGGCCCGACTGACGATGATGCCGGCCGAGGTGGAGATGATCAGCGAGGGAATCTGGGAGACCAGGCCGTCGCCGATGGTAAGCAGGGTATAGGTTTCCGCCGCCTGGGCGATGCCGATGTTCTGCAAAAAAACGCCGAT
>CAZUZJ010000141.1:0-7014 GCA_964624225.1 uncultured Desulfobulbia bacterium
CGTAGATCGGATAGCGGGCCGCGGCGCGATGGACATGCTCGGCCAGGGAGATGGCGCCGAGGGCCATGTCCTTGATTCCGGCGCCGGAGGCAAAGGCGCCGCCGCCGGTGGAGACCTGGATGATGCCGTCGCTTTTGCTGTCGGCAAGCCCCTTGAGCACCGCGTTGGCGGTGGACAGTGAAGTGACGTTGATGGCGGGATAGGCGAAGCGACCGGCCCGTGCTCGGTCGAGCATCCGGCAATAGGTCTGATAATCGGCGACCGGCATGGTTTTCCTCCTTGATAAAGGATTGTTGGGCGGCGCAGGTTTTTCCGTGCGGCAATGAATGGGTTCGTCTCCTTGTCCGGCAGGTGCCCCGAACGTGCTGCGGCAGGTTATGCTGCCACATCTGGCCACCTCTTTTGACCGGGCGGCTTTCCAGATAGAGCGCCGCAGCGAGAGCGTCTCTTGCCATTTTGCGCTATTTTGGGGGGAAAAGTCCAATGATTTCTAGTGAATGTCGGGTAAAAAGACAGTGGTCATGTCAACGCCTTCAGGCGGTCTGCGGTGTGCGGGTTTGTTTTATCCAGCGTGCAGACGGCAACGGAAAAACGAGCTGCTGTCGCTGGTTCACTCGGCAGCGTGGATTTTTGTCTTGACATTAAAAACTTAATATATGCATATGTGTTTATGTCGAGTGCTGGTATTTGTATGCACTGCCGCAATGAACAGCAGCGGCGGCCCTGTGATTGACGACTGGATCACCGTCATCGCCATACCTTTGGGAAAGTAAGTATCGGCAAGATTTGAGTAAATGGGATTCGTTGTTCAACCGCCGGCAGAGGGGTCAGGGTACGGCCAGTTCACTGAATGCAGTCCGTTTTGAATGGTAACCTAAAAGGGCTCAGGAGAGATTGTCGCGCCTTACCGCTCTGGGCGGCGAGGCAATGAGCCATAAACCAGCAGACAGGGAGGTGCAAGATGGCATGGTTGTATGTGATTTCATCCAATGATGCGGAAACAGTCTACAACGCGGTCCGACTGGCCAATGTCAGTTTGCAGAAGGGCAAGGAGGTGAAGATGTTCATGCTTGGCCGGGGGGTGGAATTTAATGAAATCTCCACCTCGGAATTTGATGTCAAAAGCCAGATCGCGGCGTTCGACGCCGGCTGCGGCGAACTGATTGTCTGAGGCGTCTGTCTCAAATCCCGTGGTCAAACGGGATCAGCTGCCTGCCCGATGGGTTTCATGACCGATCTGTTTGAGCTGGTCGAGGAAAGTGAAAAGGTTCTCACCTTTTGACGGCGTCGTATAAGGGCGTTTGCACGACAAGGAGATCGCTGACGCGGCGGTCTCCTTTTTTCTTTCCCTCAGAAGAATTCAGCGCGGATGCGCCGATACCCGGCATTTTTTCATAAGCACAGGCAGCGTTGATGGTATCCAGCGGCAGTGCCACCTCGATGAGTTTTTTAGGGCTTTTAATGTTAGAATTTGTGACGTTTTCCATTCTTCCTCTTCAAATTTTCAGCGACTACAAGCTCGAACGTGTGGATTTCATTGAACTCATCAAAGTTTTTTTCAAGCATGCAGAGGGACTTGCCATTCGTCATAACATAGGGCTGTAAACAAGCAGCACCAGGCCCGGAAACAATCTTGATTAATGCCTGAAATCGAGGCAAATAAATTTGCCAGTAAGGGACCCCTTCGACGTGGATCAAGATCGGCGCCATAACCCCACAGGACAGGAGATGGGTTGAGTATGTCGGAACGACCTCGAAATCTTGTTGAAGAAAATTGCTGTTCCCGAGGAGAAAGCGTGTCAAGCTGACTGTCTGCGAACAAAGATCAACAGTTTCAAAAAATCTGTGCTCACAGGCATGCATCCGCCAGAGGACGGAAAGAAAAAATCGCAAAAGCCTGTCGTGGTCGTATTTCCCAAAGTCCCATCCTTGCCCGGTGGCTTCTGGTTTCTCGCGCAGAACGGTTGCCGCGTAGTTATCCCAGCCGGCAAAGCGGTCTTCGCAAGATTTGCATACAAACGAGCCATATATTCCAGTGGGTGATCGCTGCTCCCATTCACACGCAAGGGAAGAAGCAATGCGCATACGGCGATCATCCATTGGGAGCATTTCGTACATCCATTGAGGGATGACGTGGGATTTGGGGTGAAACGGCCCGGCAGAGTTGCAAAGTGTGCAGGAGGTCATGGGTGTACCCTGAACACCTTCGCGAAAGCGGCGCGCACCGAGGCCTCATCCTGCTCGCCGAGCCGCCCCAGTTCGCCGCGCACCAGACGGTGGTCGAGGGTGAAGAGTTTGAAACGGACTTTGGATGGAGCGGGCAGGCCGGCGGCGTTCAAATCTTGGATTGGACAGTCCAGGGGCCAGGGGGTATTGGACTGCGAGGTGATCATGGCCATGACCGAGTGGCCGGCCGGCTTGTTGAAGAGCGTGTCGTCGGAAAGAATGAGGGCCGGGCGGTTTTTGTTGGCGGTGCGATCGGTGAAGGGAAAGGGAACGCGAACCACGGCAAAGGGCTTAAAGGTCACGGTAGGCCTCCTCGTCGGCAGGACTGGCCCATTCGCTCAAGGTGCCCTCCACGGCCCGCAGGTATCCCATGTCGGCAGGCTGCACCCGTTTCACCCGCACCTCCCCATTTGCGGCCTCTTCCCAGGCAATGAAATCGCCTGGCTTGATGTGCAGCAGGGCTCTGACTTCCTGAGGGACGGTGGTTTGCCCTTTGCTGGTAATCTTGGCAATGGCAAGCATATTTTCCTCCTTGTAAGGTTCATTACTTCCTTACTTTACCGCAAGCATTCGACCGGGGCAAGCAGTTCCCGCAGATCGAGATTAATACTGGCACGGCCCAGTCCGGTTCGTGGCTGAACAGGTTCTGCGCTGAGGGGCTGGTATAGAGAGGGTGGGGAGGAGAGGAACGAAAAAAAGCACTTAGTTCGCCGTGAACTAAGTGCTTTTTTATTTGGTGGGCCGTCCCGGGATCGAACCGGGGACCTGCTGATTAAGAGTCAGATGCTCTACCGATTGAGCTAACGGCCCGTATCTTTCGTGGCTACCCTTTTAGCATAGCGGGTGGCTGACGTCAAGAGCGGTTTTAGCGGTTTTTCTCGACAATCTCCTTGATGTCCGCGGTGGATATTGTTTCACGGTCGAGCAGGGCCTGGGACATGGCGTCCAGAATCATTTTGTTGTCGGTCAGGATCTGTTTTGATCTGGCATAGGCCGAGGCGATCAGTGACTGCACGGCACTGTCGATCTTGATGGCGGTGCTCTCGCTGATGATCGGTCCGGGATAGCCCGGTGCCGGACTTGCCGCCTTGAAGGTGATGGTGCCGATCTCTTCGCTCATGCCCCATTCGCATACCATTTTCCGGGCCAGGTCGGAGACCCGGTCGATATCGTTGCCCGCCCCGGTGGTGATGTCGCCGAATTCGATTTCCTCGGCGATCCTGCCGCCGAGCAGGATGCAGAGGGTGGTGAAGAGGTAGGAGCGGGAGTGGGAAAGCTTTTCTTCCTCCGGCAGCTGCATGGTCAGCCCCAGCGCCTTGCCGCGGGGGATGATGGTCACTTTGTGGACCGGGTCGGCGCCGGGCAGCATCCAGGCGACCAGGGCATGGCCGGCCTCGTGGAAGGCGGTGATCTTTTTTTCCCTGTCAGTGATGATCAGGCTCCTTCGTTCCGCCCCCATCATCACCTTATCCTTCGCCTTTTCAATGACCTCCATCGTCACCTTGCCGCCGTCGCTTTTGCGGGCCACCATCAGGGCCGCCTCGTTGACCATGTTGGCCAGTTCCGCCCCGGAAAAACCCGGGGTGCTTTTGGCAACGACCTTCCAGTCCACGTCTGCATCGGCTTTGATCTTTTGGGCGTGCACCCGGAGAATCTGCTCGCGGCCGCCGACGTCGGGAACCGGCACCATCACCTGTCGATCGAAGCGGCCGGGCCGGAGGAGGGCGGGGTCGAGAATGTCCTGGCGGTTGGTGGCGGCAATGATGATAACCGCGTCGTTGGGCTCAAAACCGTCCATTTCGACGAGTAGCTGATTGAGGGTCTGTTCCCTTTCGTCGTTGCCGCCCCCCCCACCGCCGCCGGCGCTGCGGTGTCGGCCCACTGCGTCAATTTCGTCAATAAAGATGATGCAGGGCGCTTTTTTCTTTCCTTCGGTGAAAAGATCGCGCACGCGCGAAGCGCCGATGCCGACGTACATTTCGACAAAATTCGAACCACTGATGGAAAAGAAGGGAACCCCGGCCTCGCCGGCAATCGCCTTGGCAAGAAGGGTCTTGCCGGTGCCCGGAGGGCCGTAGAGGAGGACACCGGTGGGAATGCGCGCCCCTGCCTCGACAAACTTGTGGGGATTTTTCAGGAAGTCGACGATCTCCTCCAGTTCTTCCTTTGCCTCATCGACACCGGCGACATCCTTGAATTTGATCTTCGACTCCTGGCCATCGATCAGCCGTGCCCTGCTCTTGCCAAAGGCCATCGCCTTGTTGCCGCCGCCCTTGCCGCTCCCCTGCATGAAAAAAAACCAGAGGATGATGATCAGGAGAAAGGGGACCCAGGAGAGAAATGTCTGCAGGAACCAGTGTGGTTTCTTTTCTTCCCTGACCTCGACGTTGATGTTGGACTTGATAAGAGGGGCAATGGTGTCGGGATCGTCGGGCACGATACTTTTGTACATCTCGCCGTTGGAGTCGGTCCAGCTAATAGCGCTTCCCTCCATCCGAACGTCGCTGAGCAGCCCTTTTTCGACCTTTTTGATAAGGTCGGTATAGGTGACATTATGGATATTGTCGGGTTGCTGTTTGACGAGATTAATGATGACAATGCCGATGACGCCGACAATGAGCCAAATGGAAAGATTTTTGTAAAAATACTTCAAGGATCGCCTCCTGTGTGGCTGGTTCCGTGGTTCGTCAGCGGGCAGGGCGTATTATGCGCCTTGTCTCGCGAGGAAAGAAGGCCACGCTCTCCGGAAAGAATCGGTGGCCGCGCAAATATAAACATACCTTGCAAAAAAGGTAAAGGAGCTATTGGCTGGTCTTTTGGGAAAGCGACGCAGGGAAGCGGGAATCAATGATTGAACGGGACAGAGAAAGGAACGGAGGGCAAAAGGAAGCGATGATGCTGGCTTGAGTTTTCTGGTGCTTGGGTGTATATGGTGGGGTTTTGAGTGGATCCCGGGGCCGCCACCCCGGGATCACAAAGGAGAAGTTTTCTCGCTATGGCTGACTGGTTAAGCAAGATGTCTTTTTGGTTTGCATAATATGTGCCGTTTTGCGTTTTTTTTTGTTGATTGATTTTTTTTGTCTTTTTTTTCAGCTGTTTATGAGGAATTTGTGCGGGGACGGCAGCGCTGTCGAAATTGACAAGCAGGGCGCATTGTGCGCCGATGTTGATCGGCAAGAGGGCGCATAATGCGCAACTCGGGGTTGTGTTAGTGGGCGCACAATGCGCAATGTCCCATTTCTGTATTGTTTGTGATTTCGTATTTATATCATTGTAATAATTTAATTTTTTCTCGAATCTGATCGTCCTGTGGTGTCGTATGGGAGAAGAATGATCGGTTGGTTTGTATATTAAATTGTAATCCGTGTGATATTTTTTCTTGACAATGCTGGTGTCCTGTTTTAAAAAATAATCAAAAGTTGATTGTGATTTGATTTACCTGTCTTGCTGGAGAGAATTTTCCTTGTGAACTTTAAAATGAAAAGGAGGTGTTGAGAGAGAGAATCGAGGGCTTTCCGGTATCGATCCGCCAATTTGTACCGGAAAGAGAGAGAATGTTGTTGGGCAACGCCCGTTGTTGGGTACATAAGGAGAAGCAAATGGACGGCATACTATTTCTCGTTTTTTGGCTAGGTTGCGCTTCGCTCCATACGGTTTTTGATCTCAAGGTCAGACCAGTGCTTCGCGCGGTACGGGAAGAAAGTGATTTTTCCTAGTCACAACTTTTTGTTGATTGTTCTTGAGATGCATTCATTAAAATCGAAGGAGTGAAAGCGATGAACAATATTCTTGCTCAGGTTCTTCCCCAGGATGGTGAAGGCCTTTCCGTAAAATCTTCCACTGGTTACAATGCCGCGGTGGCGGTCTTCGGCCTGCTCACCCTGGTTGGTATTTCCTTTGGCGTGCATGCCTTTTTCCAGGGCTATCACAATGCGTATAACGTAACGCGTGAGGTGCCGTGGGGGCTTCTCATTGCCACCTATGTTTTCTTTGTTGTCACCTCCACCGGTCTCTGTCTGGTTTCTGCCATTGGTCATGTCTTAATGTCGAGGCCTTCAAGCCGATTGCCAAGCGGTCGGTGTTTATGGCCATCACCACCATCATCGCCGGTTTTCTGGTCATCGCCTTCGAGATCGAAAACCCCTGGCGAATGGCGATCTATAACGTTATTTCGCCGAACCTCACCTCCAACATCTGGTGGATGGGTACCCTTTACGGCGCCTACCTCTTTTTCATGCTGATCGAGTTTGCCCTGCTGCAGGCCGGTAAGCATAAACAGGCCGGTTATCTTGGTCTGATGGGCGTCATCGCCGGTGTTGCTGCGCACAGCAACCTCGGCGCGGTTTTTGGATTGCTCAACGGTCGTGAATTCTGGCATGGCCCCTATATGCCGATCTACTTCATCACTTCTGCCATGATGTCCGGTTGTGCCGCGGTCATTTTCTTCCACTGGATCGGCTACAAGGCCAATGGCTGGAAAATGAGTCCGGCCCTGGAAAGTTCTCTGCAGTCAGTGGCCAAGCTCGGCGCCCTGCTGATGACCGTTATCATGTTCTTCTCCTGCTGGAAAATCATCTCCGGTGTCAGTGGTCAGCCCCCTGGAAAATATGAGGCGATGCAGGCCATTCTTACCGGACCCTATGCGGTGAACTTCTGGGTCGCTGAGGTGATGATGGGTATGGTTCTTCCGTTCTGCATCATCCTTGCAGTGCGGGCAAAAAATCTCACCGCCCTTTTCGTTGCCTCCGTGTCCAGTGTGATCGGCATCTTTTTCATGCGCTTTGACCT
>CAZUZJ010000142.1:0-1034 GCA_964624225.1 uncultured Desulfobulbia bacterium
CTGGGCTAGCTCAACCTCACTCTGCAACATGTCGTTTTTCGGAATGAGACCGGCCTCGTAAAAGGCCCTGGCGTCCCGGACATGGGACTGAAGTCGCAGCACCGCCTGCGCCGCCTCTTCTGCCTGTTTGCCGGTTCGCAGCAGATCATAATACCGGAGATGCACCTCGTAGACAAGGGAGTTGATCGCTTCTTCCAGATCAAACGCAGCGGTTTGCACCGCCAGATCGGCCTGCCGCACAGCAGTCACCAGAGCCCTGCCGCGATAAAGGGGTTGCTCGGCCACCAGGCCGTAGGAAAACTGCTCCCCCGGAAAAATCAGGCCATCCGGTTGGTGCAGATAGGTGTACTGACCCGAGAGGGTCGGATAAAGATCCTTGCGGACCCCGCTTCCCACCGCCCGGCGGCGGGCAAGTTCGGCGCGACTGGCTGTTATTTCGGGATTTTCAGCGAGTGCCGCGGCGATGCAGTCCTCAAGGGTCAGTGCCATTACCCTTTCGGCGGAGAGGGCAGGGCAGGACACCACAAGAAAGAACAGCAGAAAAAAAGACAGGTTCGAGATCATCCAAGTCCATCTCCTTGTGATTCTGAGCAAAGCGACGGGGCGATGTCACGGAGCAGTGCGAAGAGAGGGCAGGTGAAGCATTCCGGATAACGGACGACAACAAGACCGGCGCTGGCATCAATGGTGGAGAGAATCGCCATGCCGTCATATCCCTCAAGCAGAAATTTGAGATAGTGAATGCGGCCCGGCGAGATGCGAAGACAAAGCTTCCTGATCTCGCCGGGATAGGCCCATGGAACCGTCATACCGAAAGTTCTGTATCAGTGGCGCCGAGCAGAGCCTTGTACCGTTCCAGGCGAGGCTCAACGATTTCCGTGAGAAACTCCTCGGTCTGCTCTGGGGCCCGGCCGACAAATTCCGCGCCGCTGCCGACCATGGCCTCAAGCTCCTTTAGCGTGAAGGGGATGGCTGGATCATCACCAAGACGCTGGAGGAGGTCGTTATCCTTGCCTTCCTCCTTCACCACACTG
>CAZUZJ010000142.1:1128-7005 GCA_964624225.1 uncultured Desulfobulbia bacterium
CCTTGCCTCCCTCCTTCACCACCCTGCCAGCCGCCACCGAGTGAATTTTAATGATTTCATGCATCTCCTGCCGGCTTTTCCCTTTCTCGACAGAGGCCATCAGGATTTTTTCGGTGGCCATGAAGGGCAGTTCCAATTTTAGATGACGGGCAATCTGTTGCGGAAAAACAACCATTTTGGAAGCAATATCAAGGTAAAGCTTCAATATGGCATCGCTCAGCAAAAAAATCTGGGGGATATCCATTCTCCGAATAGCCGAGTCGTCGAGGGTGCGCTCAAACCATTGGTTGGCATAGGTTGCGGCAAAATCCGCGGGCAAACCCATCAGTTTGCGGGCAAGACCGGTCATCCGTTCACTGCGCATGGGGTTGCGCTTGTAGGCCATGGCCGAACTGCCAACCTGACCACTGGCAAAGGGTTCTTCCTGCACCTTGAGATTGGAGAGCAGCCGCAGGTCCACCGCGAATTTGTGGGCCGACGCGCCGATGCCGGCCAGGGTTTCGGCAATCTTCATATCAAGTTTCCGGGTGTAGGTCTGGCCTGTGACATCAAAAACATCGTTAAATCCAAGCTTTTTGGCGACAAGTTCATCAAGTTTACGAACTTTGTCATGATCGCCATTGAACAGCTCGAGAAAGGTCGCCTGGGTGCCAACCGTTCCCTTGGCGCCGCGGGCCTTGAACTGTTTCTCCAGATGTTCGATGTAGTCAAGATCCATCAGCAGATCCTGAATATAAAGAGTATGGCGCTTGCCGACCGTGGTGGGCTGGGCCGGCTGATAATGAGTGTAGCCGAGGGTGGCCAGTGCCTTGTGGGTGCGGCAGAAGGAGACCAGGTTGGCAATGACATTAAGCAGGGCCTTCTTGATCAGGCCGAGAGCGCGGCGCTGAAGGATGAGATCGGTGTTGCAGCCGACAAACTGCGAGGTGGCGCCGAGATGAATGATCGGCTCAGCGGTCGGGCACTGACAACCATAGGCATAGACATGAGCCATGACATCATGACGGATTTCTTTTTCCTTTTGGGCGGCGACATCGAAGTTGATGTCAGCCTCAAAGCGCTTCAACTCGTCGATCATTGGTCGGGTCACGAGGGGGAGTCCCAGTTCGTGCTGGGCCTCGGCCAGGGCGACCCAGCAGCGGCGCCAGGTGGTAAATTTTGTCTGTTCTGAAAATATCTGCTGCATCTCCCGACTGGTATAACGACTGACCAGCGGTTCCTGGTAGATCTCTCTGTTCATGAAGTAACTCCCGTTGATGATGTGCTGTCAAAAGAAATGCTGGAGCGGCATAGCCGACGACAAAATATCTCGCACATTTAGCACCAGAGATTCAAAAAGAAAACCCATATTGGCAATGTCGCATAATGTATATTATGTTAAATTTTATTTTATTTAAAAAAAACATATTGTTAGCAGGATATCCTTCTGTCGCGAAAATCATTGCACCGCCCTGTTCTCCTGGTAGTCGCCCAGCCCTTGCACCGTTTCCGCATATTCGATCATCATCTGAATATTCGAGTTGCCACGAAAGGTATTTATTTTCAGCCTGAAGGCGCAACGGATCAACTCGCCCCCCTTGATCGGCACCTCTTCTTCGGCATTCTCCAGGGCGCGAAACCAGATTCCGTTAAAAACGCGGCCCTTGGCCTCCAGAGTCATGGCGAGATGAATCGCCTCAGCTCCCACCGGTCTGATTCTTTTCACGGTGAACATTCCCTCAAACACCGGTTCATCGAACTCGCGACCAAATGGTTCAAGGGCGTGTAACTCAGCGATGGTTTTAAGGGTCATATCCTCAGTCGGCAAAGGCCCATCAGTGGCGATGATCGGACGGAGAATGCGCCCTGCCGTCTCATCACAGACGCCCTCCTCAAAGGCGACACTGAACTCCGCGAGCTTTTCCCGGCGGATCTTCAACCCGGCAGCACCACTGTGGCCGCCAAAGGAGAGAAAGAGTTCCGGCCTTTTTTCATGGATTTTTTGCAGGACATTGCGAACATGCACCTCTGGAACTGTCCGAACCGATCCTGACAAGACATTGCCTTCTTTGATCGAACTCAACACCACGGCTGGCCTGCCGCAGTCATCGACAAGCCGGGAGGCAACGATCCCCTGCACGCCGGCATGAAAAGCAGCGTCAGCGACAACGATGGTCCGTCGCCCCGCTTGAATCTGGCGCATTGCCTCTTTTCGTGCGGTTCTCACCATTTCTCTTTCCGCGCTCTTGCGTTGCTCGTTGTTCTTTTCGAGCTTATCCAACTGCGTCGCCGCCTGTTCGGTATTTTCGGCCAGAAAAAAGTTGAGCGCCGCATAGGGGTCGGCCATTCTGCTCCGCGCATTGATGCGAGGCGCCACCTGAAAGGCGAGATCCTCGGCGGTAAAGGGAGAATCATCCGTTTTGCCGAGCAAGGAGGCCAGTGAAAACCATGAGGGTTTGGTTTTGCGGTTGATGATCCGCAACCCGCTGACAACAACGGCGCGGTTTGTGCCACTGAAAAAGGAAACGGCATCCGCCACCGTGCTCAGGGCAACATAATCGAGAAGATTTGCTAATTGGTTCGCTGTTTCAAAGAGATATTTTTTTTCTCTGAGAATATTTCGAACAAGACACATCACCAGCCAGCTGACCATGCAGCCGGAAATGAACTTGTCCGGATACCGGCAATCCTCGCGACTCGGGTTCACCGTCGCAGCCGCCGAGGCCGGAATGCCTTCGGCGGGAATGGCATGGTGATCGGTGACAATGACGCTCATCCCCTCCTCTTTCAATCTTTTGATCTGTTTTTCGTCAGAGGAGCCGCAATCAGCGGTAATGATGAGATTGGGGTGTTGGTGTTGCGCAAGGATACGATCAACCAGGGTTTCACTGATGCCATAGCCGTCATTCATCCGGTGGCCGATAAAGCTTGACAGCAGGTCGGGGTTGACCCCGAAATGGCGCAGTGATTCGTGGACGACGACGTGGGAGCAGATACCGTCCACGTCGTAGTCGGTCAGGATGCCGATTTTTTTTTCTTCAAGGATCGCCTCGACGATGACGGCGGCTGCAGTTGCGCCGTCCTGCAGACTGCTCGGGTGATGGAGATTGCTCAGGGTCGGGAAGAGAACGGATTTCAGTTCACCATTGTCGCGGATCGCCCGGCCGGCAATGATTCGACTCTGAAGTTCTGTAAAGCCGTACTTGCGCGCTTGAGAAAAAGCTAACGCATTTTCAACACGTTGCACGATTTCCTTGTGAAACATTGTTACATTGCTCTTTTGTGTTAAGATATCGCTGACGTCGTCTCAGCAGGCCAAATCCTGACCGATAAAATCGATAATTTTGTTTGTCTCGTCCGGGCGGAACCAATTGATGGCACTGTCGCGGCCAAACCAGGTAAGCTGACGCTTGGCGTAGCGTCGGGTGTCCCTGGCCAGCAACTCCAGGGTTTTTTCCCAGGACCAGAGGCGATCGATAAAATTGATCATGTGCCGGTATCCAATGGACTGCATGGGGTTGAGCTCGCGGGGAAAACCCATGGCCAGCAGTCTCTCCACCTCTTCCAGCAGTCCCTGGCTCACCATCAGTCCCACCCGGCGGTTGATCCGGGCGTACAGTTCCTGTCGTGCCATGGTCAACCCGATCCGCACGGTGCGGTTTTGCCCCGACTGCCGTGCCTTGTCCTCCTGTTGACGAAGAAGATGGGTGCTCCATGGCGTCCCGGTGGCCAGCCAGACCTCCATGGCCCGAATCAGCCGCTGGGGATCGTGGGGATGGATCCTGGCCGCGCTTGCCGGATCGATTGACTGCAGTCTGCGGTGAAGCGTTTCCGCTCCCTTTTTCTGCAACTCGGTATGCACCTGCTGCCGGATCTCCTCCGGCACCTCTGGCATGGCAAAGATGCCCTCCAGCAATCCCTTCATATAGAGGCCGGTCCCCCCCACCAGCATGGGCAGACGGTCGACGCTCCGCACCCTGGCGATCGCCTCTTCCGCATCCCGCACATACCGGGCGACGTGATACGGTTCATCAGGCTCAACATAATCGACAAGATGATGCGGCACCCGTTGTCGCTCGGCCAGACTCGGTTTGGCGGTGCCGATATCCATGTGCCGGTAGATCTGCATGGAATCCATGGAGATGATCTCCCCCCTGAAAATTTCGGCAAGGGTCAGGGAGAGTTCCGTTTTGCCGATGGCGGTCGGGCCGACAAGGATGATGAGCGGCGCTCTCGGGGTGCTGGTCGTCACGGGTTGTCTTTTGTTGCGTGCAGGGAGTGATGCACTCGTAAAGAGTATCTGGATAGTGAAGCACAACAGTTCGATATCCAGGGCGCGCTGGCGTCGCGAAAGCGGGATGATCCAGGAGGGTGCGCCGAGCATTTCGCGATCCCGCCGCAGCGTCATAAGGAGATCCAGACTTTTCGCGACGCCCGCAAGTAGTAGATGACAACAACCTCTCTTTACACTATTATTTCTCTTTTTTCAGCCATTGAATGCAGGACGGTCTCGCAAAACCCGCAAACCATGGCGGGCGGGAAAGTGAAAACAACCCGTTACAATACGGCGACCATCGCAAGCGTAATTTTTTTACGATTCCGACAATGCCTGCGGATGCGACTCCGGTCGCCTTCCGGGAGGTTTCAGAGGGATGCCCGGCATACGGGCTGGAGTTACAATGGGACAGAAAATTCTTATCATCGGCGGGGTGGCCCTGGGGCCAAAGGCGGCCAGCCGGGCCAGACGCCTGGACCCGGAGGCGGAAATCACCCTCATCGATCAGGACTCGGTCATTTCCTACGGCGGTTGCGGTATTCCCTATTATGTCTGCGGCGATGTCGCCGAAGCGGAAGGACTGCGTTCCACCTCGTTTCACAGCCTGCGCGATGCCGTCTATTTCGCCCGGGAAAAGGGTTTTGCCGTCAGAACGCAGACCCGGGCGCTCCGCATCGACCGTCGGGAAAAACAGGTACTGGTGCGCGATCTGGCCAGCGGCGCCGAGGAAATGCTCAGCTATGACAAACTGGTGCTGGCCACCGGCAGCACCCCCTTTGCCCCGCCCCTGCCCGGCAGCGAGGCGGACGGTGTTTTCACCATCAGCGATCTGCACAAGGCGGTGGAGATCAAAGCTCGTCTGTCCCGCGGCAGGGTGAGTCGGGCCGTTGTCCTCGGCGGCGGCGCCATCGGTCTGGAAATGGCTGAGGCCATGACGGACCTGTGGGGCGTGGAAACCGTGGTGGTGGAAATGATGGAACAGATCCTGCCCCGCATCGTTGACGCCCCGGTTGCGGCCATGGCCCGGCACCATCTGGAAGAAAAGGGCGTCATTGTCCATACCTCGGAAAAGGCGGTGGCCTTTCTCGTTGAAAACGGCAAGGTGCGTGCGGTCAAAACAGACAAACGGACCATTGACGCCGATCTGGTCATCATGGCCGTCGGGGTGCGTCCCAACAGTCAACTGGCCCGGGAGGCCGGCCTTGCCGTCGGACCGTTCGGCGGCATCGTCGTCAACCGCAGGATGCAGACCTCCGATCCTGCCATCTACGCCGGCGGCGACTGTGTCGAGATGACTGATCTGGTCAGCGGCGGTCACACCTATGCGCCGATGGGCTCCGTGGCCAACCGCCAGGGTCGGGTCATCGGCTCCAATCTCGCCGGTCGGCAGGAGACCTTTGACGGGGTGGTCGGCAGCTTCATCATAAAGCTCTTTGACAGCTGCGTGGCCAAGACCGGCCTCAGTCTCGACATGGCCCGGGCCCAGGGATTCAACGCCCTCGCCGCCTTTGTCGTCCAGGCGGACCGGGCCCACTTCTACCCTGACAGCGGCATGCTCTTTATGCAGATGGTGGTGGAGAAAAAAACGCAGCGGGTGCTCGGCGTCCAGGGCATCGGCCCCC
>CAZUZJ010000143.1:0-6980 GCA_964624225.1 uncultured Desulfobulbia bacterium
CCGCCGATGCGGCTCTTTTCCCCGCCGGAGATTACCCTGTTCGAGATAACATTTCCCCATCAACCCTGAATCCGCATATCCTGCACAAAAACGGAGCCACCATGGAAACTGTACTGACTGCCCCGGAAATACGTGTCCTCGGCTGCCTGATGGAAAAAGAGATGGCCACCCCGGAATACTATCCCCTTTCCCTCAACGCCCTTCTCAATGCCTGCAACCAGAAGTCGAACCGGGAACCGGTGGTCAGCTATGACGAGGAAACGGTGCTGCGGGCCCTGCAGACCCTGCGGGAGAAACGCTTCATCCTGCAGAGCGATGCCAGCCGGGTAACGAAATACGAACAGACCTTCAGCAAGAACCGCAATCTTCTGCGCAAAGAGGCAGCTCTCCTCTGCCTGCTGCTGCTGCGCGGCGCCCAGACCGTGGGTGAACTGCGGGGCCGCGCTGACCGACTCTATGAATTTGCCGATCTGGCTGATGTGGAACGGACCGTCAACAACCTGGCGGAAATGGATTTGGTGGTGCGACTGGCCCGGCAGCCGGGCCGCAAGGAATGTCGTTTTGCCCAGCTGCTGGGCGGCGAGATTGTCATGGAGGAGGCGGAGACGGAAACGGCCGAACCGGCCCCCCTCCGGCCCGGCCAGACGGAACGGATTCGCGTGCTGGAGGAGGAACTCGACAGCCTGAAAAAAGAGGTGGCTGACCTGCGCCAGACCTTTACCGACTTCAGAAAACAGTTTGAATAAGCAGCTTACGAGACGGACAGGCAGCCTGCCTCGGCCGGTGCCCTTATCCGGCGGAGAAGCGATCGCGGTGGGCGAACTCGGAGATTTCCCGCCTTTTCGGGGCCGACGGAGCATGATCCGGATAACCGACCGGGATCAGGGACACCACCTCGTAGCCTTCCGGCAGATCAAGAATCTCCCGGGCCCGATCATGGTCAAAGGCACCGACCACCACCGAGCCGAGACCGAGGCCATGGGCCGCCAGGCTGAGATTGGCGGTGGCGAGACCGAGATCGTACATGAACCATTCAAAGAACTTGGTGACCGGCAGTCCCTTGTACCAGCCTGATTTCTCCATGACGGCCGCCATGGCAAAGACCACCGACACCTTTTCCATCGCCGGGCCGGCCGGATTTTTCGGACTCAATATCTCCCGCAGCGCATGCCGGATCACGGCATCGCGTACGACAATCACCTCCCAGCACTGGCTGTTGGCCCACGAGGGCGCCCAGCGCACCGCCTGAAGCAACTGCTCGACCGTTTCATCCAGGACAACCTGATCGGTAAAACGGCGGATGCTGCGCCGCTCGCGGATTGCCTGTTGGACGTCCATCATCTCTTCTTTCCTCCGTTTCGTTTCCCGTTGCCCATCCTACCAATTCCATGTCATTTTGTCAGTCGCAGGATGCGCAACGTTTTTTTCGTTTGGGCCTGCGGAGACTACCCTTGCAGGAGCTTTGCCATCTCCTTGGCCCCGTAAGTGATAATGATGTCCGCCCCGGCCCGGTGGATGGAGAGCAGGGTCTCGGCCATGACCCGCTGCGGATCGATCCAGCCGCGCTCACCGGCTGCCTTGATCATGGCGTATTCGCCGCTGACATGGTAAGCGGCGATGGGCAGATCGAATTCGTCCCGTAATTTGCTGATGATGTCGAGATAGGCGACCGCCGGCTTGACCATCAGGATATCGGCGCCTTCGTCCACGTCGAGGGTCGCCTCCCGCAGGGCCTCGCGGGCATTGGCCGGATCCATCTGGTACCCCTGGCGGTCACCCTCCTGGGGCGCGCATTCGGCGGCGTCACGGAACGGCCCGTAAAAAGCGGAGGCGTATTTGACCGCATAGGACATAATCGGCACCATCTCATAGTTGTTCTCGTCGAGGATACCGCGGATCTCCGCCACCCGACCGTCCATCATGTCGGAGGGGGCGACGATGTCGGCCCCTGCCTTGGCGTGGGACAGGGCGACCTGGGCGAGAATCTCCAGGGTGGCGTCATTATCGACCTGCTTGTTGACGATCACTCCGCAGTGGCCATGGCTGGTGTACTCGCAGAGGCAGACATCGGTGGTGACCATCAGCTGCGGCGCCTTGTTTTTCAACTCCTTGATGGCCCGCTGGATGATGCCGTCCCTGGCGTGGGCGCCGGAACCCACCGGATCCTTGGCCTCCGGCAGGCCGAAGAGGATGACGTGATTGAGGCCAAGGGAAAGAATCTCCTTGGCCTCCTTGGCAAGCTGGTCCACCGACATGCGGAAGACGCCGGGCATGGAGCCGATTTCCTGACGGATCCCCTTGCCAGGCATGACGAAAAGCGGATAGATGAACTGCTCGGGCGACAGACGGGTCTCGCGGATCAGGGAGCGGAGCTGGGGGTTGCGCCGGAATCTGCGGGGACGATAATCAGGAAAAACCATGGGATTTCCTCCAGAATAAATTGAAATTACAGCCGAAATATTTCGGTGACAAGATCATTGATGAACAGATCAGGGGTTTCCACCCCTTTTACCGTAATGCGCACTTCCAGCACCTCCTTTTTCTGCCGAATCAGCTTCAGACCATACTCGAAGGCGCGGAAGATAACCTCGCACCGCTCCACCACCGCCGTCTCGTTCCATCCTTCCCGCGCCACGAGCCGGTCCAGCGCCTCGTCGTCAAAGGAGATGACAAGCCCGTTTTCTTCCGAAACGTGTTGGGCATACTGCCCGACCAGGCGGATCAGGGCGATGAATCCGTTACAGACATCGCGCGGATCAAGAATCTCCTCCTGACAGCGGAGGGCGATCATCTCGATCCGTCGCTCCGACGGAGAGACGCCATGGGAAGAGAGGAGCCTTTCCTGTTTATCGCGGACAAAACGGACAATTCGTTCGAACTCGTCGGCCACCAGCTCGTGGTAGCGGCTGCGATGCTGCTGCTGCGTCTCCTCCCGCTTCAGCAGCATAGCCAGCTCCTCGGCCGGGTCGGCGACAAGCTCCGGAGTGACGACCAGATAACGGATCGAGGTGGAGGGCAGGCTCTTTTCAAAGTGAAGAAGCAGATGTTCCATAACGCTGACCAGCCCGCGGGCCCCGGTCCGCTCGCGTACCGCCCGGGCGGCGATCATGCGCAGCGCCTCTTCCTCGAACTGGAGGTGGATGCCGTAGGCGGCGAAATCCTGTTTCTTGGCCACCACCACCGGACTGTTCGGGTTGATGAGGATCTCGAAAAGATCGTCCTCGCTGAGTTCGTCAAGCACGGCGATGACCGGCAATCGACCGACAAACTCGCTCTCGAAGCCAAAGTCGATGAGGTCCTCGGCCTTGACCTGACGAAAGAGGCGAGCATCCTCCCGACTGGAGGTCACCGGTTTCTCGAAGCCGATGGACTGCTGCTGCACCCTTTTCTTGATATTCTTTTCCAAACCGGCAAAGGCGCCGCTCATGATAAAGAGAATGTTGCGGGTATTGACCACCCGTTTCTCCCGTTTGCCGGTGGCCCGGTAATGCTCCATCGCCTCCAGCTGGGAAATGGGGTCGTGGGCGACCTTCATCTCCACCTCGGTTTCCTCCATCGGCTTGAGAAAAGCGCGCTGCACCCCGGTGCGGGAGACATCGGCGCCGATCCGGTTCGGAGAAGCGGCAATCTTGTCGATCTCATCGACATAGATGATGCCGTACTGGGCCCGCTCGATATCACCCTCCGCCTCGCGGACCAGATCGCGGACCAGATCCTCGACATCGCCGCCGACATAACCGGTTTCGCTGAACTTGGTGGCATCGCCCTTGACAAAGGGCACGCCGATATGGCGGGCGATCAATTTGATGAGGTAGGTCTTGCCCACCCCGGTGGGACCGATGAGCAGCACATTGCTCTTGATCCGGCCGGTATGGCCGTTCTTCGGCTTGGCCAGATCATGACGGATCCGGTTGAAATGGGTGCAGATCTTGGTGGCGAGAATGGCCTTGGCCTCGTCCTGGCGAATGACATACTCGTCGAGATAGGCGGCCAGCTCCTCGGGCTTGAGGTCAAAATGGAAGCCGGTGGCCCCGGTCTTGGCCGCTGTTTTTGTTTTTTTCTCGCCGTCTCTGTCCGGACCGGCAAAGAGGCTGGCAGAAACGATCTTCACCTGACCACCGTACTTGCGGCTCAGGTAGTCGGCAATCTCTTTTTCCAGCTCTTTCTGATTGGGAAGGTGAGGAAGGGTGTCGTCTGCCATTTTTCGTGTTCCCGTGTTGCGGTGTTCAATGTGTACGCGCTCTCACTCTATCAAGTTTCACCTTTGACTTCAATGCCGAGCGCCTTCAGCTTCTTATGGAGATGACTCCGTTCCAGCCCGACTTGTTCCGCAGTCTGGGAGATGTTGCCCTCATTTTCCTGAAGCTTGCCGAGCAGATACTCTTTTTCAAAAAGCCGTTTCGCCTCACGGTAGGGGGCATCGATGCCATGCGCAAGGGGCGAATCGCGGCGGAGGCGTTCCATGCCCGCCGCCTTTGCCCGGGCCGCTTCCGGCAGCATGGGCGCGACGACCGCGGCGGTGATCAGGTTATCCGGACTCATGATGGCGATGCGCTCGACAAAGTTGCGCAGCTCCCGGACATTACCCGGCCACTGATGGCAGGCCATCAGCGCCAGGGCCTCAGGGGTGAACTCTTTCATGCCGAGACCTTTGCGGGAAAAATCGACAAGCAGTTCCGTCACCAGCTCTGGCAGATCCTCCAGTCGTTCCCGCAGCGGCGGCATGTAGATCGGCACCACATTGAGACGCCAGAAGAGATCGGCCCGGAACGCGCCCTTGTCAATTTCCTCCTCCAGATTCTTGTTGGTGGCAGCCAGAACCCGGACCGTGACGGAAATGGTTTTCGCCCCCCCCACCCGTTCGAACTTCTGTTCCTGAAGGATCCGCAGGATCTTCGCCTGGGTCTTGAGGCTCATATCGCCGATCTCGTCGAGAAAGAGAATGCCGCCGTCTGCCTGATCGAACTTACCACGCCGGGCCGCGGTCGCGCCGGTAAACGCCCCTTTTTCATGACCGAAGAGCTCGCTTTCGATCAGCTCCTCCGGTATGGCGGCGCAGTTCACCTCCACCATCGGCCTGCCGGCGCTGAGCGAAAGACGGTGAATCATCTGGGCGGCCAGCTCCTTGCCGGTGCCGTGTTCGCCGCGAATCAACACCCAGGCATCGGTGGGCGCAACCCGTTCGAGCTGCTGGCGCACCGCGATGATGGCCGGTGAACTGCCGGTGAGGCGCGATTTCTTCTCTGTGCTTTCCCGCAGGATGCGGTTGGCCTCCTCCAGATCGGCCAAGCGCAGGGCGTTTTTGATGGAGAGGACGATTTTGTCGTAGGAGGGCGGTTTTTCGATAAAATCAAAGGCCCCCATCTTGGTTGCCTGGACCGCGGTTTCGATCGTGCCATGGCCGGAGATCATGATAACCGGCAGCCCGGGATACTGCTCCCGAAGCAGCGGCAGGGCCTCCATGCCGTCCATGCCCGGCATCCAGATATCCAGCAGCACCAGATCGATCTTCTCTTCACCCAGCACGGCAAAGGCCTTTTCCGCCGCCGCAACGGCCACCGTTGCATAGCCCTCATCGGCAAGGATCCCGGTCAGCGATGCCCTGATACTCTCCTCGTCGTCAACCACCAGCACCTTTTTCGTCATCCGTCCCCGTCCGCTCTTCTGATCGCCCCGTCATTGCAGAGGCAGCTCGATGATGAACCGCGCCCCGCTCGGCACATTGTCCTTGAACCGGATATACCCGCCATGATCAGCAACCACGGTGCTGGCAATGGCGAGCCCCAGCCCGGTTCCCGTTTTCTTGGTGGAAAAATAGGGTTCAAAGAGATGCAGCCTGTCCTTGTCACTCACTCCATGGCCGTTATCACGCACTTCAAGAAAAACCCGTTTGTCCGCTTCATCCCGGCTGATGATGACCTCGATCCGGCCGTGCGCATCGACCGAGGCCACCGCATTGTCAAGCAGGTTAATCAACACCCGTTTCATCTGTTTGACGTCAAAAGGAAAAGAAGGAACCTCGTCAGCGCACTTCAAGGCAAACTCGATCTGTCGATGCGCCTCGCGGTAGAGGGCCAGTGCCTCTTCCGCCATGGACAGCAGGCTGTTCATCGACTTCTGCACCGCCGGCATCCGGGCGAAACTGGAAAACTCGCTGACCAGCCGCTTCAACTCATCAACCTGATTGATGATGGTGGTGGTGCAGAGGTCGAACACCTCCCCATCGGCCGCCAGCTTTTCCAGATAACGCTTACGTAACCGCTGGGCGGAAAGCTGGATGGGGGTCAGCGGGTTTTTCACCTCGTGGGCGATGCGCCGGGCCACCTCGCGCCAGGCCGCCATGCGCTGTGCCTTTTCCAATTCAGTCAGGTTGTCGAAGACCAGGACGACGCCGAGCTCCCGGTTGTTTTCGTCAACAAGCCGGCTCATGCTGACCCGCAGGGAAAAGGTCTCCTCCCGTACGGTGAGGCGCAACGGCATCTCGATGGTGCCCTTGCCGCTGCGGTCAAGGGCGGCGTAAAAATTTTCCAGAATCCGGCGATGATTCGGATTGAGCACGGTCCGATAATCGTGTCCGACCAGGGCGCTGCGGTCAATCTTGAGCAGCTCCTCGGCAAAACGGTTGATGGTGGTGATGCGACCATCGGCGTCAAGGGAGATGACACCGGCAGCGACGTTCTGCAGGATGATCTCCGTATAGCGCCGCCGGTTTTCCAGCTCCTGATTGCTCGCCTCCAGCTCGTTCTGACTGGCCAGCACCTCCCGGGTCATCTGGTTGAAGGAATCGACCAGGGTGCCCATCTCGTCGCCGGAATCCGACTCCAGAACAAAATCAAGCTCGCCGTCCGCCACCCGGCGGGTGGCCCGGGCCAGCCGGTCAATGGGATCGGTGAGGCTGCGCGCCACATAAAAACCGAACCAGACGGCGCTGAAGACGATGAGCAGGGTGACGATGAGCAACATGACAAGGAGGCTCGTCT
>CAZUZJ010000144.1:0-6889 GCA_964624225.1 uncultured Desulfobulbia bacterium
TCGGGTTGGAGATAGCCGGTGAGGATCTTCATCAGGGTGGTCTTGCCGGCGCCGTTCGGGCCGAGCAGGCCGATCACCTCGCCGGCCTGCACGGAAAAGGAAACCCCGGCCAGGGCGGTGACCTCATCGTAGGCTTTACTCAGGTTGCTGACGTCAATCATGGTTGTTTGCAGATGGAAGAAAACGATTGATAAAGAAATCACAGGGTTGATTGAAGAAGATTTGACTCCGGCGCGACAAAAAAGTTCCATTTTTTTTGCTGCTCCGGAACGGAAATCAGAGATGGAGGATTTTTCCGCTGGATTGCCACGGGGGAGCGGCGGTCGGGGTGATGAGCTGATACGACTCGACGAGATCGCCGAGTTTGGCTGCCTTGAAATCACGGATTTTAAGCCCGACCTGCTGGCCGGGGGTGGCCCTGGTGACCGCATCACGCTCGATGTGCAGCGATTCGATGACCCCCTGATAGATCGGCCCCATGGCGGCGATGACGCGGAAGCGGTCTTTGAGCTGCAGTCGGCCCTCCGTCACCTGGCAGCCGAGGATGATGCCTTTGCGACTGCTCTTGAACAGGGCGATGACCCTGGCGCTGCCGAGAGTCTTTTCCGCCGGTTCCCGGGGCAGCAGACTTGCGGCAATGGCGGCGATGTCCTGTTGCAGATGGTAGATGACGGAATAGAGGCGGATTTCCACCCCGAGTTCCCGGCACAGTTCCTCCACCCGGGGATGGACGCCGACATTGAAGCCGATGATCAGCCGGCTGCCCCCCTCGGCGAGCAGCACATCGTTTTTGCAGATATCGCCGATTCCCTTGTGGATGATTTCGATGGCAACCCCGGGGATGGCAATGTTGAGCAGGAGGGCGCAGATTGCCTCCTCGCAGCCGTCCGTGTCACCCTTGACGACCAGGGCCAGGGCTGGACTTTTCTTTTCGTCAGCCGCCGCAGCCGCTGGTGGGCCGTGCCGGCGATGGTCCTGATGATGATGGTGGGATCTGTGGCCCATGTCTGTCTTCTCCCTCAGCAATCAGCGCCGGGAAAAGGTGATGTCGCCGTACCAGGCGGTGGCGCTTTCCCGGGTGTTGTCCGAATCGGTCATGATGGCGATGCCGGAGATCATCGGTGGTTCAGCGCCGAAGGCCTCGCGGTAGTCGCGGACAATGTCCCGCCCTTCCTCTACCCATTGTCCGACCTTCTCCGTTCCGCTTTCAATGACGATCATCTTTACCCGTTCGGTGTATGGGTTCGGGATGATGAGCCCGGGCGGCGACTTGCTCTCCCAGATGTAGTTGATGGCGTTGATCGGCGGATATTCGCCGTAGATGAACTTGATCGTGTTGAATTTGACCCGCTCCCAGAAATCGACCTTGTTGGGATCATAGGCAAAGGTGATATAGATCCGCGCCGGATAATCGTCGCCGTCCTTGCGAGTGACATCACCTTTTTCGTAAACGTTTGCCACCTTCCAGCGCCAGGAGAGCAGAGGGTATTGATGCGGGTCGATGGCGATTTTCCGGGTCAGGCCGGAGGACGAGGCCTGGCTCAACGCCTGCACCACCGTGATGCCGCTGTCCTCCACCAGACTGTAGGCGGTATGGCTGGCAATGTCTTTGAAATTAAGGGGTTGCCACTCGGCCGGTAGTTCATCCCCTGCGGCTGCCCGGGAAAACATGCCGGCCTCGATGATTCGGTCATCATCCGCCGTTGCCTCCGGCGGTGACAGGAGGAGAAGGAAGCCGGCGGCAAACAGGATCTGATGCGGCGTGCGCATGGTCTTTTGTCAGGTGTTGGTAAATGGATTAACAGTGATGCGACCGCGCTGGTTTGCCCGTTTGCTGGCTCCGGCGTCCTCTCTGATCATACGACCGGCGGCTTGTCGAGGTCAAACAATAAAACAGCGAGAGGGTGGCCGAGCGGGCGATGATTGTATTTTTTTTGGTCTCTAGATAAAGACAGCCAGAAGCTCTTCTCGGTCAGCTTCGATCCCCTGTGGAAGCTGGACCCCCCGCGAACGCGCAAATCCAGGAGGAGACGGTGGCGATAGGATTTTTCACAAGGGGTGCGACTGTTTTTTGGACCCGGCCAGCAGGGATGATTGTAAAAAATCAGGTAAGAAAGTATAACGATCGCATTTCCCTTCTTCCACTGTTTGATCCCTTTTTATTGCGGAGTGTGCGATTATGGAAACCCCCGTGCATCAGGCCATCGTCAAAGCGGCCGCCAACCTGCTGCCCCCCGAACTGCAACAAGAGCTGGACACCCCGATCCCTGAAGCCGAGCTGGCCGATTTTCGCGGGCAATTGCTCGCCTTTCTCGGTCAGAAAGAATTCGACGAAATCGCGACCAGTCTGGAAGCAGCTGTCGGCGAACCGGCAATCACCTATCTCGATCTGGTTGCCCTCGGTTCGAAACTGGAAGATTCGACCAAGGTCCGCAGCCCGCTGCCTGAGCCGGCGGACCGTCCGGGCATCCCGGAATCACTTCTGCCCGGCGATTACCACCCGTGGCTGGAGCATTACTGGGACCCTTCCCTGGATCCCGGCAAAGGATTGACCATCACCTCGGGTTTCATTTCCGAGGTTGTTGCCGGTCTCGTGCCGGTGGTGGGAGAGGGGCTCATGGAATTGGCCAACGATATTCTGGGTGCCGCCACCGGGGATGCGACCATCGTTCTCGGCCAGTACCGTTCCTGCCTGGCGCGGGCGCTGTCGTACTGGCAATCCTGGGTGATCGATCCCTATCTGGCCGGACGCAGGCCGGAAGCGTATCTGAACCTTGGGCGGGTCTGCCATTTGCTGGCGGATGCGGGAACCCCAGCCCACGTCCAGAACGATCCCCATCTCGGGTTCAGCTGGATTGAGGCAATCTCCAGCGATATTCATCGGGATTTGCGGGACGTTGTCAGGATTCAGGATGAAGATTACGAAACTTACATTTGCGACCTGGTCCGGGCGCACGACCGGATTTTGCCGCCGGATCTGAATGCCTCGTCCAGTGCGCCGATCATCTTCAACCCGGAATGGGATCTGCAGCGGCATTTCACCGAGCTTGCCGAAATCACCCGGCTCTATGATTCCGACGATGTGGACGGCTTGGGCAGCGGCCATCCTTACCACTGGGATCACTGGTACGATTCCCTCGCCGGCGCCCTGCCCATCGACCGCGACATCACCGGTGATTTGACCGATCATGCCGCCCGGGCCATTGGTCGCGACATGGTCCCCAACACCGTCCAGTTCACCGCCGGGCTCTTCTGCATGTTCTACCGGGAGGTGGGATATCGCTTTCGGCTGAACACCCTGGAGATCCGTCTCGAAAAATTCACGGTCCTCGACGATACCGATCCTTTCGGCAATGGCGAAATTTATCTGAAGGCCTGGCTGGACGGCTGCCGGAAACAGCAGTTCGGCGAATACAACATGGGCTCGGGCGATTCCAAAACCTTCAAGGACGTGGTCTTCTGCGCCGTGATCCGTGATCCCGAAGCGTCGATCAGCATGAATCTGAGTTGCTACGACGACGACGGCAACTATTTCTGGGACGATCGGGAGAGTCTGGGGAAAATCTCCCTGGCCATCGTGCCCCGCGAGATTCCCGTCGCCGGCTGTCGCTTGCAGGCCGAGTCCGAGGGCGGCTCGGGCCGCTTCCGCGCCACCCTTTTCGTGCGCCTGCTGCCCTGTGGCGAATCGGACGAACAGGTCGTCGATCTGCCCGGCAAATATCGGGAGATGAACAAGTTCCACGACACCGGAGCGGAATTGCGAAAAACCCGGTATAACCTGCGCCGCAATCCGCCTGTCTATCTGAACCTGAAGAGCTTCACCTATCACCACACCGCTGATCGGAAACGGCCGCGGCCCTGCGGCAAATGGGCCGCTCTGCCGCCGGAGCAGCGGCTGCAATTCTCCTCCACCGTGGAGGACTTGATGCGGATCAGGGAGGATGGCAGCAACCTGCTGATGGATGTTTTGCGTTTCAAGTTCGGCGAGGAGAGCCCGGAGTACCGGAAAGCCGCAAGACTGAAGACCCTCGAAAGCGACTGCGCCTGCACCCGCGACGGACGTTGACATCCTTCCCCACCGTCATCGGTGGAAAAGCGGAGCCGCCATGGTCTGGTGAAGAGCGGCGGGCAGGAGAGAGAAGTAAGGCTATAAGCCTACCTGGCCTTCATTCCCTGGATTGAAATTGATAACATGTCCAGGAATTCCACGGAATTCTGGGAGACGATTTCGCGAAGGGCTTATGGCTTCACGCGTAGGGTGGGCACGGTTATATCGTGCCCACCGTCATGGCTGGAGGAGTGGGGGCAATAAGAGGTGGCGTTGAAGAGCTGGCGGGTGCAAGAGCGATGAAGTGAAAAGACGACCTGACCTTTTTTCATAGATTGGAATTAGGTATCATGTCCATTAATTGACGCAGGCAATCTGTTCGCTCTCGGCACGGTGATCGCTCGTTACAGCTCTATTTTTCAGTCCAAAAAGCGGCTTCTAAGGCTCAAAAACAGGACAGATTTCAGTTTTATTTGTATAAAATCAGTAAGTTAATTCGGTCTGACCCCGTCTCGGGTCTCAATCTCGTGCACCCCATATTTTGCCGAATCACCTCTGCGTTCTTATAAGTTTTCCAGAACATTCTTCATCTCATCCAGCCGGTAGGGCTTGGCAATGGCCCCGGAAAAACCATAGGCGCGGTAGTTGACTATAATCTCATGCTGCGAATCTCCACTGGTGATTATTCCCTTTGCTCCAGGATCAATTTCCCGTAACGACTGCATCACCTGTTCGCCGCCCGCATCATCGGGCAGAATCAGATCAAGCAGCACCCCGTCAAAGGGATCGCCCGCCGAAAGCGCCTCTTGATACAACCGCAGAGTCTTTTCCGAGGAAGACGCGGTTTCCACCCGGTGCCCCAGGTGGGGAAGAAAGCGCTGCAGCAGGCTCAGGTTATCGACATTGTCATCCATGACCAGAATCTTTTTCCGCTCCGCCTTTTTTGCCACCGGAGTAAACTGGGTTTCCACCACAATAGAATTGGTGACCGAGCCGTCAGCCATCGGCAGATAAATGGTGAATCTCGCTCCCTGGCCCTCCTCGGACTCGAGCATGATGTGCCCGTCATGCCTGGAAATGACGCTATAGACGATGGCAAGACCCAGTCCGCTGCCCTCCGGCTTGGTTGTGAATTTGGGATCAAAAATTTTTTTCTGATACTTTTTGGCAATCCCCATCCCGTCATCCGCCACCTGCAACATGGCATACTGACCTGCCCGCAGGGGAAGGTCGTTGTCTTCGGAGATTGAAACCCGCTTCAGGGTAAAGCTGAGTGTGCCGCCGTCCGGCATGGCCTGAATGGCATTGACCGTCAGGTTACCCAACACCTGGTGAAGCTGGTCTAAATTGACTAAAACCGGCAGCGCATCGCCTTCGATGGTAAAGGTTGTCGTCACCCCGGATTTTGCCGTATAAAAGGAAACAGCATCTTCCAGAATTTTTGTAAGATCAACCACTTCCCTTTTCGGCTCATCCTCCTTGGCAAAGGCAAGAAGTTGCCGGCTGAGATTCTTGGCCGCCAGCGCCGCCCGCTCGACATTTTGCAACGCCTGAACCGTCTCTCCCCTGTCCATCTCGTGACGCAGAATGACGGTGATTCCGCCGATGATGATATTGAGCAGGTTATTAAAATCATGGCCCAACCCGGCCGCGAGAATCCGACTTGCCCTGATGCAATCCTCAGAGGATTCGCATAGCCCCTGCATGATCTTCTCCGAGACAAAACTGAACACCGCATCCGCGGAGAAGACCCCGTAAAAATCATCACCCTTGAAAACCGGCAGGGCTGATTGATTAGTCTCCTTCAACATCAGCATTGCATGGCCGATATCATCGTCATAATTGATCTTCGGCTTCTTCCGAACACAATCTGCAACCAGTTTGTGCGGCTTGTGGATACAATCCGTCGCTGTGACGATTCCCTGAAAGCCCTTTTTGTCCATGACGACAAAAAAATTTTCCCCTACCAGCCGGTCTTTAATCTCTCGCGTTCCGGCAAAAGGCGATATTTGCGGGAATTGGGTGGTTGCTAACTCACCAGCCTTCATCATCAAAGCACCCCCTTGATCCCTTTCTGGGAAAGAATAATGTTGATATCCACCTTGATGGCTTCCTCATCGCCGACGTATGGGAAAACAAATTTTTGAAGAAGTGACAGAAGGGTTTCTCGCGGCATCTTGAGCAAAATTTTCTTGGAGGCCAGCACCGCGCCCACTACTCCATCATCGTTTTCCTGGATGCACTGAAATTCGTCCGGCGCGATATATTTAAAGGCCTGCAGCACCCCGTGTTTGCCGTGCGGATATTTCCTGCCCAGCACCAGGACATCGGTGACCGGCGGCAGATTGACGCTTTCAAAGGACAGGGATATATTAAATTCGGGGCTAGAAACCGACTCCATTGTCATTCTCCTTCTGGACAGACAGATAATGTTAAATTGTTCATGGAAATTCCGGATGAAAAAACCCACCAGTCAACACATCTCGCAGGTTCTGCCTTGCGCGGGGACATTTTCAAAGCAATAAAATATTTTTTAATCATTTTACCACAGTAATGTTGGCGAATTCTACTTCTTCCCCACTGTCCCAGGGCGGCATGAATGAGCAATTTCAGGCGCCCTGGTCCGGGGGCGGACCTGATGAACCATTTGATAATCAAGGGGATATGTTCCAAAACAGACTGTTTTCATCGCATAAAGTGGCATTTTCCATGTCGAAATCACTGGTGTAAGATGCACCAGGCTCGTGCAAAGAGTTCAATCCGTCATGTGGACCTTCCTTGGTTCCCGCGACAAATTTATTACTGCCGACGGCAACGCTCTCACTCCATGCTGACTGTCGA
>CAZUZJ010000145.1:0-3943 GCA_964624225.1 uncultured Desulfobulbia bacterium
CGTAATTCCGATTTCGGCGGCCGGCTTGCCTTTGTCGAGGATTACGGCGAGCAGTTTGCCCAGTACCTGGTCCATGGCGTCGATGTCTGGCTCAACAACCCGATCCCGCCGATGGAGGCGTGCGGCACCAGCGGCATGAAGGCGGCATTGAACGGCGTACCCCAGGTCAGCATTCCGGATGGCTGGTGGCTGGAGGGCTACAACGGTGAAAACGGCTGGATCTTCGATGGCGGCGGCGACGGGGAAGGGAGGGCGGCCCGCGACAGCGAGGCCCTTTACCGGGTGCTGGAGGAGGACATCATTCCGCTTTATTACCGGGTCGATGAAAACGGCATTCCCGGCGGCTGGGTGCGGGTGATGAAAAATGCGGTGAAGAGCACCGCGGCCCGTTTTTCCGCCCGCCGGATGGTCCGTGATTATGTTGAGAAATTTTACGCCAAGGCGGCGCTGTTTACCGGTGAGCTGTAAAACGGTCGTTTGATTATGGGCCGGCGTGGGGCGTCTGCTGTTGCGCGCCGCTTCGGATCATGATGAGCGGATGCTTGTGATAGGCGGAGCTGGGGACGCCGTCGATAAAGATGCCTTCCAGATAGGCGAGTTTCCTCGGCAGCTGGCCCACTGTTCCCCTGGTGACCAGAAATGTCGCACGTCTCCCGACGGCAAGCAGGCCCGCTTTTTCCATGCCAAAGAAGGCGGCGCCGTTTGTCGAGGCGCAGCGGATCGCCTCCTCCAGTTTGTAGCCGGCCCGGATGAAGAGCTTCATCTCCTCGACCAGCGCCTCGCCATGGAGAATGCCGGCGCTGCCGGCGCCGGTTCCGGTGGCCACCGGAACCCCCATTTTTCTGGCGGCGCGCAGCAGGGCAAGCTGTTCGGCAAGGGTCTTTTTCCAGAACTCCTCCGCGCCCGGGGCCGCCTTGCCCGGCGCCACATAGCGCTGGGAAAAACGGCAGCAGACCGCGCCGCCGCCCGCTGCGCCGTCCAGTCCGTTTTTGGCCCGCACCACGCTTGGGATCCACAGGACATTTTTCTCCGCCATCAAGCGGAGATTGTCTTCGCCCATGCCGTATCCCTGTTCGATGGCATCACACCCGGCGGCAAGGGCCTCTGCCACCCGTTGTCGGCCATTGGCCATCACCACCGCCTTTTTTCCCCCTCGCTGCCGGAGCAGGCGGCACAGCTCCGGATGGTCAAGCCCGGCTGCCGGTGCTTGCTCGTCATCGATCCCACCGCCATAGACGATTCTGAGAAAATCATGGTCCAGCCGCTTGGCGGCCGGGGCTTCGTCGTCTCCGGGCCGGGGAGAAGCGCTCGTCCGCACCTCAATCAGGGCTTCCGGGCCTGTCTCCCTGCGCCAGCAAGCGACCAGACCGGTGCTGTCATTGCTGTCCGCCACCCCAAGTACGCCGTGGCCATGGCAGTAATGGACATGGCGTTCCAGCATGACAATCTGATGGGCCGGATCAATCGCCATGTTGGCTGAATCCGCCAGGTGGAGGGAGGGGGAACGGGTCAGGGTGATGCTGCAATCAACCAGGGCCGGGACAATGACGCAGTGGGAGAGATCGACGAGCGCGGTTGTCTCGCTGCGGGGCAGGGTGGTTGCCGGAGCGATCCCGCTGATGATGCCATTCTGCACCGCCAGCACGACATTGCGGCGCGCCTTACCGCCGCTGCCGTCGATGAGGCTGCCGGCCACGATGTAATGTCTTTCATCCATGGAAAGTCAGGTCTTTTTGAGGATGTTTTCCACTTTGTCTTCCAGCGTCCGCAGATGAGCGGCCACCTTGCGATCGCTCTCTTTCCTCTCCTTGATCCGCTGCAGGGCGCTGCTCACCGTGCTGTAATTGTCGATGGCGAAATGGCGGCCGACATGGACCAGGGTCTCCCGGCAGGCGCGGCGAACCAGCCAGATGGCAAGATCGCGGGGGATATTTTCCTGCCCCCGTCGGGAAACGGCAAGCTCGTCACGGCTGATCGCAAAATGGCGGCAGACAAGGTCGATGATTTTCTCCGGGGCCGGGGCAAGCTCCCGCGATTCGGGGATTTCCCGGTGAAAACGAAGGTGGCGGAAATCGTCGCTCACCCGTTCTTTAAAGGAATCGGGGCCCAGGATCGACGGCAGCTTTTTCAGGGAATAAAACCGTTCGAGCTCCTCCGGCACACCTTGCGAGATGAAATCGACATAGGCCGCCCGGCGCCTGTTCCGATAAGGGGAGAGCATGGCAAGCGCCGTATCCTTCACGAGCCAGTCCCACTTCTTCGCCCTGGACAGATAGCCATGGTGGCTGCTCCATTCGTAATCGGCCAGCGTCTCGACGATGCCCGCCTCCAGGGGATTTCTGTGGATATAGCGCAGCACGTCAAGCAGATAGCTGTCAGCATCGACCAGAATCGCCTTGTAGCGGCCGCGGAAGAGCGGGCCGTCTTTTTCATGGCGCCGGTTGAAGCGTTGGGTATAGATCCCGTTGAGATGACGCATGCCGCGGGAGAGATTGCCGTCCGGGGTGTGGACGAGCAGGTGGTAATGATTGCCCATCAGGCAATAGGCCGCTACCTGGAGATTCCAGTTCGTCGCCGTTTCCCGCAGCACCTCCAGGAAGGTTTCATGGTCCTGGCGGGTGGAAAAAATCTCCTCCCGTCTTCTGCCCCGGTTCATGACGTGATACCAGGCGCCGGGATATTCTAAGCGTAATGGTCTGGACATGGGTTGATGGTAACGGAAAAGAAAAAAGAAGTCAACAGCCGACTTGACCCTCTTTTCTCTGACCCTTTTTTCTCATTTACGGCGCGAACATTTCGGCAAGGACTGACAACACCTCTGTCTCTGTTTCCAAATCAACCTCGCCGAGCCTGTGAACCAATCGAGCCTTGTCAACGGTCCTGATTTGATCAAGAACCACCTGGCCTTCTTTGCCATTGAACGTACATTTCACCCGTGTCGGGTAGTCTCGTCCTTTTGTTGTCATGGGCGCAACGATAACCGTGGCAATATATCGGTTCGCTTCATCTGGCGAGATGACGAGACAGGGGCGTGTTTTTTTGATTTCACGACCAACGGTCGGGTCAAGGTTGACCAGGTAGACCTCGAAGCGTTTGACTACCATTGCCACTCTTCCTCATCCCAGACGGACTGGCTCGCCAGTTCACTGTCGAGCAGACTGTCGTCTCCCGTCGCTGCCATACTCTTGAATTTTTTTTCCCACCCTTGGCGAGGAAGCGAGGCTGAACGGATGATTAGTTTTCCGTTTTCAACTTCAAGCTCGACATCTGGGCCCAAGTTGCACTGTTCAATGATAACCTTCGGGATTCTGATCCCTTGTGAATTGCCAATACGAACGATATGTGCACGCATGCATTCCTCCGGCGCAAAGATTGGCCTCTCTATCCGCAATGTTTACATTGTAATTACGGGAGCGAGGTATTGCAAGCGCATTTTGAATTGTTTCAGTTAAAAGGCGACTTGACCCTCTTTCCACCATGAATTATTTCAGTTAAAAGGCGACTTGACCCTCTTTCCACCAGGCTCAGCCGGCACTGAGCTGATCTGCCACTTATGTTGACCTGGTGTTGAGTTTGTCCCTTTGGGTAAAACTTGACAACAATTATAATGAACATTATAATGATAACATAAAAAAACATAGGAGGTAGTGATATGCCAACAGCGGTAAAAACAGAACGGATAACCATATTAGGAACTCCTGATTTCAAGAAATTCTTGACTCAGGAAGCGAAAAAAGAAGGAGTAAGTTTGTCAGAGCTCGTACGGCACCGTTGTGAGAAAAAGCCATCAACCTCTGAAGATGAAGAACTGTTAATGGCCATGGCGAATGAGATTAAGGCGGCAACCAGCAGGGCTAAAATTTCTTTAGAAAAAGGGCTGGATGACGCTGAAAAGGTATTAGCTGAAATAAGGAGAGGCGCCGCGTGAGCACATTAAAAGATG
>CAZUZJ010000145.1:4043-6818 GCA_964624225.1 uncultured Desulfobulbia bacterium
GATGAGGGAAGTCTTGCTGCTAACCGATAAAATGGACCGTGCAGGAACCATGCTCACCGAAATATCCAACGAATTGCGGGATCATGACCGGCGATTAATCCGCTTGGAAACGATGGTTGAAATTGCAAAAAATCAACCTCAAATAACGGGTAATCAAAAATAGAGAGTTCTTCTTGTCTGGAGCCATCAAGTTGAAAATATGACGATCATGACAGAAAGAAGTTGCTGTTTTTTTTTGGCTCATTTTTCAGCATTTTTTGGAAATATGTTGACTAGCATTACCAATCATGCGGAGGACAACGTGGCGAGAATAATCGATGCTTCCCCAGACAATTCGGAGTTCCTTACTCGACGTAAGTTGATCGATCCGCAACTTGTTGCCGCCGGGTGGAAGATTGTCTCTCACTATCCCGGCAAGCCCCTGACTTCTTTTGACCGCTGCGCCATCATTGAATATCCCACCGACAACGGCCCGGCCGACTATGCCCTCTGTGGCGACGGCAAAATCCTCGGCATTGGCGAGGCCAAAAAGCTCTCACTCGGGCTCCAGAATGTTCTGACCCAGGCCGAACGTTATTCTCGTGGCGCGGTAGCCAATCCCCTACGTTTCGGCGATTTTCACGTGCCGTTCCTGTCCTCGACGAACGGCTAGGTCATCAGGCATCACGACATCCGCCAACTGAAAGAGTAAGGCCATGTCATCCAACAAGGAGAAAGACACGGCACCCGATACATTCGCAAATCTTGAACTAATTTAACCCAGGAGTCTGCTTGATATGGCTGGATCGACCTTTCAAACCAATCCCTACGACCTGTACAAACTTCTCGAAGATTGTGACCGTGGCCTTCTGCAGTTGCCGGATTTCCAACGGAGTTGGGTTTGGGATGAAGACCGCATTAAAAGCCTGATTGCCTCGGTATCGAGAGCTTTCCCTGTTGGGGCTTTGATGACCCTTGATACCGGTGGTGACGTGAACTTTAAACCCCGGCCGGTCGAAGGTGCGCCTGATGATGCCAGGAGAACGACCCCACATTCCCTTCTGTTGGATGGCCAGCAACGGATGACTTCGCTCTATCAGGTCACCTTACGCAACAAGGTAGTGGAGACTATTACCCCGAAGAAAAAGAAGGTGAAACGCTGGTTCTATATCGATATCCGCAAAGCCCTCGATTCTACAATTGATCGCGAGGAAGCCATTGTGGGTATGCCGGAAGAGAAGTTTACGAAGGGAGAGTTCGGGCGGGGCGTCGATGTGGATTTATCAACTCCCGAGCAGGAATACGCCAATCTCATGTACCCTGTCTGCCAGGTATTTGATTGGGACCGCTGGCAAGACGGCTTTGACCGATATTGGAAAGGCGATGAGACCGAGGCAATCCGGGAAGAGTTCCGTTCCTTCAAGCGGCAGATATTGGAGAACTTCAAGTATTACCGGGTACCCGTGATCTCCCTGGATCGAACGACAACCAAGGAAGCGGTCTGCGTAGTTTTTGAGAAGGTAAATACCGGCGGCAAGGCGCTGGATGCCTTCGAGCTGGTAACGGCCATGTACGCCGCCGACGGCCATGAGTTGCGGAAAGATTGGTACGGCGCTGATGGTACCCCCGGCAGGCACAGGCGTTTGTCTGATACCATGCGGCCCGCCGATTCCGAGAGCGGTATCCTGGCCAACGTTGCGAATACAGACTTCCTGCAGGCGATTTCCCTTTTCTATACACGTGAACGAAGGCTGGAAGCCGAGAAGGCCGGGAAAAAAGGCAAGGATTTGCCTGCCGTGACCGGTAATCGCCAGGCCTTGCTGAACCTACCCCTGGCGGCCTACAAAAAGTATGAAAGGCAAATAGAGCTGGGATTTGTGAAGGCAGCCAAGTTTCTGCATATGCTGCACATATACCGGATTTTCGACCTGCCGTATCAATCCCAAATTGTGCCGCTGGCCGCCATTCTGGCCGACATCGGTGACGCCTGGGAGCATGAGGCAAATCGGTCGAAACTTGTACGCTGGTACTGGAACGGCGTATTTGGGGAGCTGTATGGTTCAGCCGTTGAAACGAGGATAGCTCGTGACTTCATGGAGGTTCCAGCGTGGCTGAATGGTGGCGCTGAGCCTTCGACGGTAAGCGAGACCATGTTCCGGGCCGACCGCTTGAAAACGATGCGGATGCGGCTTTCGGCAGCATACAAGGGCATGAATGCTCTGTTGATGAAGGAAGGTGCCCAGGATTTCCGTTCCGGGCAGAAGTTCGACCATACGGTATTCTTCGGCGAGAATGTGGACATTCACCACATATTTCCCCAGAATTGGTGCAAGAAGCAGGGCATCCAGCCTTCCGTGTTCGATTCGATCATCAATAAGACCCCTCTTTCCTACAAGACGAACAGGATTATCGGCGGAGTGGCTCCCTCTGAATACCTTGGCAAGCTGGAAAAGGGCGATAATGTGACGCCATCGATTCATCCCGACAAACTGAACGAATATCTGTCTTCCCATCTGATTGACCCGGAGCTGCTACGTAAAGATTCATTTGAGACGTTTATGGCCAACCGGCAAAAACGGTTATTGGCATTGATAGAACAGGCTACTGGGAAAACAGCTTATTCCGGCGAAATCCCGGAAGAGGGCGTGGATGTTCAGACTGACGCAGATTCCGCTGAGGCTGAAATGACAATGACTGCGCAGTAGTAGGGAAATACCGCGACAGAATCTACAAACCCAACCTCCTGAATCCGTGAGATTTTTGCAGTAAAAATTGTCTAAACCATCAATTAACATG
>CAZUZJ010000146.1:0-6788 GCA_964624225.1 uncultured Desulfobulbia bacterium
GGATGACCGCGATCACTTCCGCGTCATCGAGCTCCTTCTTCGCCTGGCGGCCGAACTCGCCGAGCAGCACCCGCAGCGCCGAGGTTCGTGCTTCGGTCTTGGCCTTCATCGATTCCTTCAAATCACTTTTGATCTTTTCCTGCAGCGACATCATGTTCTCCTTTTCCAGTACAAATAGTTTCGTAATAACGAAGATGCAACCACCGAGACGACGGAACCCGCGGAGAAAACTGACAGGCATTGAAAATATTTTCTCTGCGGCCTCTGTGCTCTCAGTGGTGAAAAAAGACGTTTACCCCATCATCACCGCTCATTCACGCTCTTTTTTTCCAGCCGAATGTTATCGACAAAGAAAACAAGAGGTTTTTCCGGTCGCCGGACAAAAAGGGCAAGACGGCTGACCGCCTCCGGCTGCAGCAGCCGACCGGTGCCGGAGGTGGTCAGCCCGACAAGATCAACGGCAAAGACATTATCGCCCGGCCGGGCGACAAACCGGCCATTGGCCCTGTCCGCATAGGGCGGATTATCCCGGCGATCGTCGATGCGCCAGGACAGCCCGATCGGTTCGGCGGCGGGATTATGGATATCCACCAGCAGTCGGCCGGCGGCCATCCGTCCCTCCTCAAAAAAACAGGTAAGCCCCGGATATTCGTCATTGGGATACAGCTCCACCCGCAGACTGCGTCGTCCCGAGGTAACATGGCGATCATCCTGTTCCAGCAGGGTGCCGCAGCGCCAGCGCAGAAAGTCCAGCTCCCACTCCTCCTCGAAATCAAACAAACTACGGACGGCCATCCTGTCATATCCCTGCGGACGGCAGGAGACACTGACCGCCAGCAGGCCGGCGAGCAAAAAAATCGGCATGGCCAGCAAACGCCTCATACCCCTTCCTCTGCAAAGCGAATGACGGTGATTTCCGGCGGCACCCCGATCCGCACCGGAAAAAAATCCGAGGTGCCGATGCCGCGGTTGACATAGAGCCACCGGTGCCGGTTATCGGAGAAAAGTCCGGCCCGGTACTCGGGATAATCGACCAGCCGAACCCTTTGCCAGAGAAAATCTGGCAACCGGAGCTGGCCGCCATGGGTGTCACCGGCCAGCCAGAGCAAGGGTCGGCCGCTGGCCTCATGTTCCCAGCCGTGGGCAAAATGGTGCAGCACCAGCAGCGGTGTTTCACGGTCCGCGGCGGGAGTGTCGGGCAAAAGGTTCTTGGCGGGATCGCGCTCATCATCCGGGGAAAAACCGGCAATCGCCATCATCCGCCCCGCCCCATCGAGATGAATCGTTTGCACCGTATCCTTGAGGAAAACCGGATGGCGTCGGAGCGCATGGGCATTCCCTTCCGGATGACAGAACAGACACTGCTGACGGCCCGTCGCCATATCGGAATCGCCGAGCACACAGTACACCCCGAGCGGCGCCTGCAATCCGGTGACATAGTCGATGGCCGGCCGCGGATCACTGTCCCACTGGGCAAGATCGCCGGTGATGACGATGAGATCGGGGGCAAGCTCTCTGATCTTTGCTGCCAACCGTTTTTCCCGTTTCCCCGGTCGGGTGATATGGAGATCGGAAAGATGGACGATCGTCGTCTCCCCCCAGGCCCGCCAGAGCCGGTCATCGGCCAGGACAACCTCTTCGACCGTGATCCTGTTCGGCTCCAGCCAGCGTCCATAACAGAAAAGAATCGCCATGCCGGCGAGCACCAGAAAAAAAAGAAAACGGCGCGTTGACACAAACAGGCTGCTCACATTTCACCGTCTGAAAAGATTTCCGGCGACTGTTTTTTGCCGCGACTGACAAAAAAAACTGGCATCGCCCGCATCTCAACTGTATGATATTAACTACTTACAGGCCAACAATTTCTCAATTGCCAGTGCGCGTCGGGCGGCGTACCCCAGAACATCATGAAACCGGAAACAAGCTTAAGCGCCAGCCTCGAAGATTACCTTGAAACGATCGCCCTGATCATCAAGGAAAAAAAGGTTGCCCGGGCAAAGGAGATCGCCGCGCATCTCGGCGTCAGCCGCTCATCGGTGACCGAGGCATTCAGAGCCCTGGCGCAGAAAGAGTTGATCAATTACGCGCCCTATGAGGTCATCACCCTTACCCCAAAGGGTGAAGAGATGTCGGCCGACATCATCCACCGCCACCAGGCCCTGAAGGATTTCTTTATCAAGGTACTGAATGTCGATGCGGAAATGGCCGATGTCGGGGCCTGCAGAATTGAACATGCCGCGCCGCGGGAAATCATCGACAAAATGATCAGCTTTGTCCGCTTTCTCGAACAGTGCCCGCGAGGCGGCGCCGACTGGATAGAGAGTTTCGGTGTTTTCTGTCGGGAGGGCAGGATCAGCGATGATTGCCGGGACTGTATCAGCAAATGCCTTTCCAAATAACGACCCGAAACGACCGCTGGTGTGTATCGCTTTCATCCGCCGGAAGACAGGAACGCAGACCGAGGAACAGAGATGGACGGACAATATAAACCGGGATGGTACATTCACCCCAATCTGGCTTTGATCAAAATATACCAGAATGGCCAGAACTGGGTTTATCGCTGCTACACGTCAAGCGGCACCAAGGCGATATCCAAGGAGCGGCCCCTTGACCAGTGGACCTGGGCGCTCAGTCAGCCAAGCCCGGAAGACTTTTAAGAGCGGGGAGCACAGCGGGGGCAGGGAGGGCCATCCACCGGGAGCCTCCTGCCTGCCACCGCCGTGCCCCCCCTTTGTTTTCCGCGCCTGCCCTATTCCAGCTTGGCCAGGGCGTTTTTCAACCGGTTCATTCCCTCGACAATCGCCTCCATCGACGTGGCAAAGGAAAAACGGACAAATTCGTCGGCCCCGAAGGCGGCGCCGGGAACCGTTGCCATAAAACTCTCCTCCAGCAGATACTCCGACATCTCCACCGAACCGTTGATCACCCGATCCTTGAATCTTCTGCCATAATAGGCGGTGAAATTGGGAAAGACATAAAAGGCGCCGCTCGGCTTGACGCAGGTCACTCCCTCGATGGAGGTCAACTCGCGAATGATGTATTCCAGCCGCGGCACGAAGGACTCCTTCATCATCAGCGGAAAATCCTGCGGTCCCGCGACTGCGGCAAGGGCCGCCTTCTGGGCAATGGAGGTGGGATTTGATGTTGACTGGCTCTGAATCTTGTTCATCGCCGCAATGACGTGTTTCGGTCCGATGGAGTAGCCGATGCGCCAGCCGGTCATGGCAAAGGATTTGGAGACGCCGTTTAAAATGATGGTCTGCTCCTTGACCCTGGGTTCGACGTCGAGAATATGGGGGAGCGGTCCGTCGGCATAGACGATGGTGTCATAGATATCATCGGAGATGACGGCCCAGCCCCGCTCCATGGCCATTTTCGCCACCGTTGCCAGCGCCTTGGCGGAAAAGATGCCGCCGGTTGGATTTGACGGGCTGTTGAGGATGATGCCCCGTGTTTTCCCGGTAACAGATTTCAGCAGATTTTCCTCGGTCAGGTCGAAGTTGTCTTTTTCCGACAGCGGGACATAGACCGGAGTAGCCCCGGCCAGTAGGACGATGGGCGGATAGGAAACCCAGTAGGGGGTGGGGATCAGCACCTCGTCACCCGGTCCGAACAGGGCCTGGGCCATATTGTAGAGTCCGTGCTTGCCGCCGCAGCTCACCTGTACCTGGTCCGGCTCATAATGCCAGCCGCGGTCCTGGGCGTAGCGACCGGCAATTGCCTCCCGCAACTCCGGGATGCCGGGCACGGCGGTATAGCGGGTAAATCCCTCATCAATGGCCTTTTTGCCGGCGGCGCACACATGCTCCGGGGTATCAAAATCCGGCTCACCGACGCTGAAATTCAATATATCGGCGCCCGCCGCCTTCATGGCCTTGGCCTTGGCATTCACCGCCAGGGTCGGCGAGGGTTTGATCAGCTTCATTCTGTCCGCCAGCACTATCTGTCCTTCCATGTCACTCCCCTTCGTGTTGCGCAGCTCTCTGGCAATTGCCGGCGCCTGCCTGCCGAGGTGCCGATAGCTCACCACTGGCAAAATCGCGTCCATCGGCCGCAGCCGCTCGGCCGGCCTGCATCGCTGCTTCCGTTGTTAATATCCGTGCTGGATCCCAGCATTCTTCATAAAAGACCTGTTTCAAAAACAATCCGCAAGGCGGCGCAGTCGGACCGGCCAGGGTGCGATCGCGCTGCTCGATCAAGCGGACAAACTCCTCTGCCGTCATGCGGTGCTGCCCTACCTCTATCAGGGTGCCGACGATATTTCTTACCATTTTTCGCAGGAATCCGTCACCGCAAATTTCAAAAAGATATTCCCGGCCGGCGGCATCAACCTCCGCAAGGGTAGCGGCAAAGATCCGCCGCACGGCGCCGCGGCCGGCGCGCTTGTCCGGGTCACGGGAACCTGCCGCCTCAAAAGAGGAGAAATCCCGAAGACCATGGAGGGAGGGCAGGCAGCGCCGTACCCGTTCAGCGTCAAAATCTCCGGGGAAATGGGCGCAGTAGAGCCGGCGATGGGGCAGGAGCAGGGGGGCGGTGGCAAAAAAATACTGATAGATCTTCGCCCTGGCGCTGATGCGGGCGTGAAAGTGGTGGTCAACCTCATCGACCTGGAGAATACGGATGGCATCCGGCAGCAATCCATTCAGGCCCCGGTGGAGAACCTGACAGGAAAGGGGCGAATCCGTGCTGAAATGGGCGGTCATTGCCAGGGCATGGACCCCGGCATCGGTTCGCCCCGCTCCATGGAGGACGATGTCCTCGCCGGTCATCCGCGCAAGTTGCTGCTCAATGGTCCCCTGCAGGCTCCGGGCATTGCTCTGTCGTTGCCAACCGGCGAATTCAGTACCGTCATAGGCGATGGTCAGCATGAGGCGGCGACAAGGCTCGGCATGAAGATCCGGCACGGCACGGCACCTGTCAGGGGAAAAGAGGCACCGTTTCCAGACCGCGATCCTCGGCAAAACCGCAGAGCAGGTTCATGTTCTGCACCGCCTGTCCTGCTGCGCCCTTCACCAGATTGTCAATGGCCGACAGCAACACGACCCGGCCGGTGCGGGGATCATACTGAAAACCGATGTCGCAGTAGTTGCTGCCGCGCACGTACTGGGTGGCCGGAAAAACGCCAGGGGCACAGATCCTGACGAATTTTTCGTTTTGATAAAATTCATGGTAGAGGCCGACAAGATCGGCATTGCTGAGCGGCTCTGCCAGGCTGGCGTAAATGGTGCTCAAAATCCCGCGGGAAATCGGCAAGAGATGCGGGGTAAAAGAAATGGTCAGCTCCCGGCCGGCAAGTTTGGCCAGCTCCTGCTCGATCTCCGGGGTGTGGCGATGCTGGGCGACCTTGTACGCGCGAAAACCGTCGGTAACTTCGCAGAACAGGGTGCCGACCTGGGCGGAGCGGCCGGCGCCGGAGGTGCCGGATTTGGAGTCAACGATGATCGTCTCGGTCTTCACCAGTCCCTTGGTCAACAGTGGGGCAAGAGCGAGGATGATCGAGGTGGGATAACAACCGGGATTAGCAACCAGCCGCGCCGTGGCGATCCGTTGCCGGTTAAGCTCCGGCAGGCCGTAAACCGCCTCGTCAAGATACTCCCTGGCCGTATGGGGCTGATACCACTCTTCATAGACCGCAGGATCATCGATACGGAAATCGGCGGAGAGATCAACCACCTTTTTCCCAGCTGCGAGAATCCGGGGGACAACGGCCATGGCTGTCTGATGCGGCACCGCGGTAAAAAAGATGTCGGCCCGTTCAACCAGCTCGTCGATGGGGCTGTCTTCACAAAGGATATCAACGATACCCGCCAGATGGGGATAGGCCTGTGACAGCCGCTTTCCTGCGTATTGCCGCGATGTGGCAACACATATCTCTACCTCGGGATGCAGGGCGAGAATGCGGGCCAGCTCCCCGCCGGTATAGCCTGAAGCACCTATAACAGCAGCACGAATCATATCCTTGCGCCTCTTTTTGGTCAATAGACCAAAAAAAAAGGGAAAAGCGAACGAATTCGCCTTTCCCGTTTCAGAACAGTCTCTTCAATAATGCAGCGATCAGATCAACGTTTGGAGAACTGGAAGCTTGCACGGGCAGCTTTTCTGCCATATTTTTTCCGCTCTTTCGCCCGGGCGTCACGGGTGAGAAAACCCGCCTTCTTGAGAGCCGGCCGATTGGCGACATCAATTTCAAGCAGAGCCTTGGCAATGCCATGACGGAGGGCCTCGGACTGGGCGGACTTGCCGCCGCCCTTCAGGGTAGCGAATACGTCGTATTTTTCCACCGTATCGGTGAGCACAAAGGGCCGGACAGCCAGCTTCTGATCGATCGCTCCACCAAAGTAATCGGTAAAGGTCTGATTATTGACCTGCAAATCGCCTTTGCCGGGCTTCAACCAGACCCTGGCAATAGCGGTTTTTCTTTTTCCCGTGGCATAAAATTGCTGCTCAGACATATCAACTCCACTACCTTGTTATATTTCGAGAGGTTCCGGCTGCTGTGCCGCATGCGGATGGGCGGAACCGGCATAAACCTTCAACTTCTTCAGCTGGGCGCGACCAAGAGAGTTCTTGGGCAGCATGCCCTTGACCGCATTATAGAGAAGCTCCTCGGGCTTGGAGGCCAGGATCTCTTTGGCCGTCCGGGTCCGCAGCCCACCCATGTAACCGGAATGGTTATAGTAAAGCTTCTCGTCAAGTTTTTTGCCGGTAAGACGGATCTTGTCGGCATTGACGACAATAACATAGTCGCCGTTATCCTGAAAGGTTGAAAAAGTGGGTTTGTGTTTTCC
>CAZUZJ010000147.1:0-6746 GCA_964624225.1 uncultured Desulfobulbia bacterium
ATCAGTGACGCCAAGGCCGCCCTCTACGACAGCTTTATCGAGCTGAAAAACTGGCGCGACGATCCCGCTGTTTTCGTCAATGCCGGGCTGCTGCTCACCTCCGAGCCCTTCCGTGACGCTTTTCGCCTTGCCTGGCGCCAGGACACTGTCAAGCTGATCGCCTATATCAATGAAATGCTCGCCCTGCATCGCAAACAGATGCATGAAACATGGATCGATCCGCCCAACTATCTCTCCCTTCTCGATAACGGCGCGCAAACCTTGAGCCCGGAGATTTTCACCATCGGCTTTGCCCGGCGATTTTCCACCTACAAACGGGCCGACCTCATCTTCGATGACATCGACGCCCTGTCCGACATCATCGTCAAAAACAACTTTCCGGTCAACTTCATCTATGCCGGCAAGGCCCATCCTTCCGACGAACCGGGCAAATCGATCATCAAACTGGTGCTCGACATCCAGGCGGATCTCTACCACAAGAGCAACGGCCTGGCCAAACTTGTTTTCATCCCCGGCTATGACATGCAGATCGCCAAAATGATGGTTGCCGGTTCGCATGCCTGGCTCAACAGTCCGAAACGCCCCCTGGAGGCAAGCGGCACCAGCGGCATGAAGGCGGCGATGAACGGCGTGCCCAACATCAGCACCATGGACGGCTGGTGGGTCGAAGGCTACCACGACGGCAAGACCGGCTGGAAATTCGGCTACGAGGATGCCATCGACGACAACTCGCTCAGCGAGGCGCCCAATGCCCTGCTTTATGAACAGGACTCGGATTCGTTCTACGAAATTTTTCCGGAAATCCTCGCCGCCTTTTATGATCACGACCGGCATGATCCGTACATTGACAAATGCATCTGCAACCTGCAACTCAACTGTCCAATCTTCAACACCCATCGCATGGCTGCCGAATACGTGGAACGATACGGACTGCAACTGCCAGAGCCGGTCACCAGGAGACTACAGCAGCTCCGCAAGATGTACCACAGCGATCCGGAAAAAAATTAAGACGACAGCCTCAAGATTTCTCCGCAGCTGCCGATAGGTCATGTATGGCCCGAAATGACAAAAAATCAGCTGCGGAGTAACTCCATGACAACAGCCATCAGCAATGCCCACCCGTCCTGCTGTCAGCAGAATATTGCCCGTCCCGCCTTCCAGGATAGAGGACTGATCAGCTATCAGGCGGCAGCCGCCCGGAGCCGGGAGGCGCGCATCGAACTCACCACGGCAGAAGGGGATGTGGTCACCATCGCCGCCCGCCAGGAATACGCCTCCTCAGGGAGTGCGGAAAGATGGGCAACCTCCTTGCAGCGCGGTTTCAACTTCACCACCACCCAGCTTTCCGCCGAATCCTTCACCCTTGCCGTGGTCGGCGACCTCAACGAAGAAGAGCTGGCCGACATTGCCGCTCTGATGGAGGATCTTTCCGCCATCGCCCATCAGTTTTACAAGGGCAACACGGATCAGGCAATGAAAAAGGCCATGGAGATCGGCGACATGGGGTCTGTCAGCCAGCTTTCCGCTTCATTCAGCTCCCGGCAGAGCTGGTCCCTTTCCCAGCTGACCGAACACCATCCCGTCCCGGCCGCAGAGGACATCGGACAGATCCTGGCGGACAATTTTACTGAACTCTCCTCGCGCATCGATGAGGCGCGCACAGACGAAATGAAATATGCCGAAATGCTGCACGCACAGTGGCAACAGATCAAAGACTTTCTCGAAGGACGGGTGACGAGTCCGGCAATCGACGAAAAGCCCTTCGACGCCGGCGACCACCGCGCCATGCCGACCGCCCGTCGCATGCAGGAAAAAATCCTGGAGATGGTGGACAGACATCCGCGCCTTGCTCCGTTCAGCCTGCCCCTTGCCCATCAGGCCATCAACCGGGTTGGCGCCGAGCTGCCGTTTGCAACGGCCCCGGGCGCGGGCAATGCCCTGAAAGAGGGCCTGCTTGCCGAATTCAACAACTGGCTCTATGGGGCATAACAGCCCCTTGCTTATGGCAATAAAACCATACCTTCCGACTTCTCAATTCTGATCAAATCGTAAAAGGTCTTTTTCACCACAGAGCGCGCAGAGAAAATCTTTTAGATTACAACTAGTTATGTATCGGCTCCTTGTGATCTCCGTGGTTGATTTTCAGCTTTTCACGCGACAATCACCCTTCCCCCGTCACCCACGAACTGTCGACACAAGCTCGCCCTCTGCCGACCGGACCGACCTGACCCCACCCGCCGGCATGGATGCAGCGCCCCGGCTCTTTGCCGAGGCAGGAGCATTCCTGCGAAAAATAATAGGGATTGTCCGTGAAAATATGCTACAATTTTTTCGTCACTCTCGTTGACTCCCGGATCATACACTGACGAGATTTCTCAGCCCCGACATCAGCTAACGCACCATCAAAAAAGAGACAAAGGAACAGCATGACAATTGACATAACCCACGAACTCGACAAGGTCATCGCCTCCGACCATCACGACCCCTTTCTGGTCCTTGGCGTCCATGTGCTTGAACATGATCCGAATTCCGCCATTATCCGCACCTTTCTTCCCCTGGCCGAATCGGTGCGCCTGGTGATCGGCGACGAACGCCGCGACATGTACAAAATGCGGGATGAAGGACTGTTCGAAATCGTTGTCCCCGACTACTCGACCCCGTTCACCTATTTTTTCGAGGCCACCTGCTACAACAACGTCATCCGCACCTATGTCGATCCCTATCGTTTTCTGCCCCAGCTCTCCGAATACGATCGCCACCTCTTCAACCACGGCACCCATTATCAGCTCTACGATAAACTCGGCGCCCATCAGACGGTGATCGACGGAATCGAGGGTACCCTCTTCCGGGTCTGGGCCCCGGCAGCCCGACGGGTCAGCGTTATCGGCAATTTCAATTACTGGGACGGCCGTGTCCACCAGATGCGGGTTCTCGGCTCATCCGGCATCTGGGAGCTGTTCATTCCCGGTGTTTTTCAGGGAGAAATCTACAAGTACGAGATCCGCACCCCGACCAACGATATCGTCGAAAAGGCCGATCCCTTTCAGTTTTTGGCCGAAATCCGCCCGAAAAGCGCCTCGGTGGTATGGAGCATCGACGGCTACGCCTGGCAGGATCAGGCCTGGATGGAGAAACGACGCACAATCAAACTCTATGATCAGCCCGTCTCCATCTATGAGGTCCACCCCGGCTCATGGCGACGGGACCCCGCCAACCCGGAACGTTTCCTCTCCTTCCGTGAACTTGCCGACAGCCTGATCCCCTATGTCAAAAAAATGGGATTCACCCACATCGAGCTGCTGCCGGTGACCGAACACCCGCTGGATGAATCATGGGGCTACCAGACCACCGGTTATTTTGCCGTGACCAGCAGATTCGGCGCCCCCCAGGACTTCATGTACTTCGTCGACCGCTGCCACCAGAACGACATCGGCGTCATTCTCGACTGGGTGCCCTCCCATTTCCCAACCGACGGACACAGCCTGTCCCGCTTTGACGGCACCGCCCTCTACGAACATGAGGATCCCCGCCAGGGTTCCCATCCGGAATGGCGCACCCTGATCTTCAACTACGGTCGCAGTGAGGTGGCCAATTTTCTCCTGGCCAGCGCCCTCTTCTGGTTCGACAAGTATCATATCGACGGCATCCGCGTTGATGCGGTGGCCTCCATGCTCTATCTTGACTACGGCAGAACAGAGGGCGACTGGATTCCCAATCGCTATGGCGGCAAAGAAAATCTCGAAGCCATCGAGTTTATCAAACACCTCAACGCCATTGTCTACCAGCGCCACCCCGATGTCGCCATGATCGCCGAGGAATCAACCAGTTTCTACGGGGTATCAAGACCAACGGATCAGGGAGGGCTGGGTTTTGGTTTCAAATGGAACATGGGCTGGATGAACGACATGCTCAACTATTTCAGCCGCGATCCCATCTACCGGAAATATCACCACAACAACCTCACCTTTTCCCTGCTCTACGCCTTTTCCGAGAATTTTATCCTGCCCCTCTCCCACGACGAGGTGGTGCACGGCAAAAAATCGCTGCTGGCCAAGATGCCGGGCGATCGCTGGCAGCAGTTCGCCAACCTGCGACTGCTCTATTTTTTCCTCTGGACCCACCCCGGCAAAAAACTGCTGTTCATGGGCGGAGAATTCGGTCAGATCTCGGAATGGTACTGTAAGGTGAGCCTTGACTGGCATCTGGCCGAACAGGAGCCCCTCCACCATCAGCTCCAGTTCTATGTCGAGAAGATCAACGAGTTCTACAAAAACCACCCTGCCCTCTGGCAGGTGGATTTTTCCTTCAGCGGTTTTCAATGGATGGATTTCAGGGATGTGGACAACTCGATCATCGCCTATGCCCGTTTCGGCAAAAACCCCGCCGATCATGTGGTCTGTCTGCTCAACATGACCCCGCAGGTCCATTATCACTACAAGGTCGGGGTGCCGGAACTGACCGATTATCAGGAGATCTTCTGTTCGGACGAGGCCTCCTTCGGCGGCAGCAATATCGGCAATCCCCAGATCAAAACCCCTTACGCCGCACCCTTCGGCGAGGCCCGCTACCATATCACCGTGACGGTGCCGCCGCTGTCCGGCATTGTCTTCAAGCCGGTACGCCGGTAAAATCAAAAGGAGTTGTCGATGAGCTGCAAGTCTCTCCAGTCTCCTGGAGACAGGATGAAAAAGGTCATTCGCTGGGTATGCGAGGAGCTGAAGGAACATCCCGAAAAAAAACGGGAGACCCTCTACCGGGAGGCGGAATTGCGCTTTGACCTCTCGCCGCTTGAATGTGAGTTCTTAAATGCCCATTTCGCCAGGGAGGGCAATGAGACGACCTGCTGAGCCGGGCTGCCATTGCCGAACGAGGCAAGGCATTACAACCGCCAGCCCCAGAAGGAGAGAAAGCCGGCAAAATCACGCATATCTGATTTCAGGCGGTTCCACGGTTTCAGACTGGTGTAGAAGACGGTGTCCGAGGTGGAAGGATCACCGTACTCCTTGTCGCACCCCACATGAAAATCCAGGGCCCACCAGCTGATCAGCAGCATCTCCCACGGCTTGAATGAGTCTTTGACATAGCCCTTGCGCCAGCCCTCCTCCTCAAAAAACGAACCACTTCCCCCCTCTGGCCGGGGCAGAGAGGCGAGCGCCGCCATCGGCGCCAATCCGATCGGCACGGTTGTGAAATTCCGCCTCACCTCGGCCATCCCGGCAAAGCGCAGATCCATGACCCGGTGGGTGTCGTCCCGGAGAAAAACGAGCAGGCGCGGTTGCCCCTTGTCGCCATCATCATAACCGAGGATGGCTGGCAGTTTCTCACCCCACAGCCGCTGCGGCTCCGTCTCCCCCCATCCCGCCGGCAGGGCCGCCGGGTCCAGCAGGGAGGTCGGCACCATGGCACGGTAACAGCCGCAGGTATGGACCGTGGTCACCAGCAGCGGACGGGCATCGCCATCCAGGGTGACGATGACGATCAGGCCGGGATTGCGGCCGGCGGTGAGATGGGCGAGCGGGACGGCGGGAAAATGGATGCGGTAGATGAGGTTGGCGTACTGCCCCCGGTCGGTGGCAAAGCCCCGACTCTCGGCATAGATGATCGCCTGTGAGGGATCGACAAAGGCATCGTCTCCCTCGTCGCCGGGGCCCGCTGAACGAAGGGAGGGGCGGCCGATGCGGTTCTGGCTCTGCCGGAGCGACTGGGGCACAAAAAGCGGGGCATGACGGGCCAGCAGGCCCGGATCATCCGGCGGCAGATAAAGAAGAGGAGGCTCTGGCCGGGGCGCCTGCGGCGACAGGGCGGCGCAGCCGGCAAGAACAAGCGCCAGGAAAAGCAGCAGGAAAAACGGCCAGCGTGATCGGTAAGACATCGCTCTTTCCTCCGAAAAGAGACGGCACGGTTACATGACAGAGGGGTGCGCTGTGGGCACCGCTTCACCACCTGCCCACGGGGATAGCAAGCCTGGGCAATAATCATCGTATCCCGCGTGCGCAACGAAAAAACCGGTGCGCCCCTGCCTCTTCTCACTGCGAGCCGTCTTCATTTTTGTCAGGCAACGGTATCTTGACAAAATCAATGCCCTCCCGACGGAGCAGCTCCTCTTCCGCCGGTGTCACCACCCCCCGGATATTCTTCCCCTCCTCGACGCCATAGTGCATCTTGAGCGATCGCACCGTGAACTCTGCGCCGACATCCTCGAAATTCCGTGCGACAAAGCGGTAAAGACCATGAAGGGCCTGATCCAGGAGACCCGATAACTCCCCGGCGTCCGGCCCTTCCGCCCTTGCCCGCCCATCGGCGGTCACGGCCCCTGCCGTGCCTTTGCGATAAATGACCGGCGACAGCACCTTGCGCACCGAACCGTGTCCGGAACAGGCCGGACAGACGAGCAGACCTGCGGCGGACTGCTGGTCGAAATCGGCGTGATCCCGGAACCAGCCCTCAAACAGGGCGCCGCAGGTGCATTGCAGATCAAAGACGATCATGGAGTCAACCACTGCTGGTAGCGGCCGGCCAGCTCTTCCCAGGAAAAGCGCCGGGTCAGCTCCCGCCCCTGTTCGGCGCCGAGTCGCCCCTGCCCCAGCGCCTCCCGCAGCCGCGGCAGCAGATCGCCCTCATCATAGAGAAATTCGCCGGGGAACAGCTCCGGATAGGACAACCGGTTCGGCAGCAGCGGCCGGCAACCGGCCCGGACCGCCTCGATCACCGCGATACCGTAAAACTCGTGGCGGGCGGTGGAGACG
>CAZUZJ010000148.1:0-6645 GCA_964624225.1 uncultured Desulfobulbia bacterium
CGACTATCTGCGCGACAACATGAAGTTCCGGCTCGAGGACTTCTGCCAGCGTGACCATTTTTACGCGATCGTCGATGAGGTGGACAGCATCCTGATTGACGAGGCGCGCACCCCCCTCATCATCTCCGGGCCGGCCGAGGTTTCCACCGAGCTCTATCATGTCGTCAACAAGATCATCCCCCATTTCCGCAAGGATCTCCATTATGAGGTGGACGAAAAGGCGAAATCCCTGGCACTGACCGAGGAAGGGGTGGTCATGGGCGAGGAGTTGCTTAATATCGACAATCTCTACGACCCCAAAAATATTGAGTGGCTGCATCACCTCAATCAGGCCCTGCGCGCCCACCATCTCTTCAGCCGTGACGTCGATTACCTGGTGCAGAACGGCGAGGTGGTCATCGTCGATGAGTTCACCGGCCGCACCATGCCGGGCCGGCGTTACAGCGACGGACTCCATCAGGCCCTGGAGGCCAAGGAGGAAGTCAAAATCGAGCGGGAAAACCAGACCCTTGCCTCCATCACCTTCCAGAATTACTTCCGCATGTACGACAAGCTGGCTGGCATGACCGGCACGGCGGACACCGAAGCGCCTGAGTTCAAGAAGATTTACAACCTGGAGGTAACGGTCATTCCCCCCCATCGGGATATGATCCGGGTCGATTATGCTGATGTCATTTACAAGAACGCCAAGGCGAAATTCCGGGCGGTGGCCAAGGAGATCAAGGAGCTGCACGAAAAGGGACAGCCGGTGCTGGTCGGTACGGTCAATATCGAGATTTCCGAAATGCTGTCCGCCATGTTGAAAAAAGAGGGCATCCCCCATTCGGTGTTGAATGCCAAGCATCACGCCCAGGAGGCGGAGATTATCGCTGAGGCCGGCCAGAAGGGCAGGGTGACCATCGCCACCAACATGGCGGGCCGGGGCACCGACATCAAGCTCGGACCGGGCGTCGCTGAACTCGGCGGCCTCCATATTCTCGGCACCGGCCGGCACGAGTCGCGCCGCATCGACAATCAGCTCCGTGGTCGCTCCGGCCGGCAGGGCGATCCGGGCTCGTCGCGTTTTTATCTCTCCCTGGAGGATGACCTGCTGCGCATCTTCGGCTCCGACCGCATTGCCGGCATCATGGACAAACTCGGGATGGAGGAGGACGAACCCATCGAGCACACCATGATCACCAAGGCCATCGAGAACGCCCAGCGCAAGGTGGAGGGCCACAACTTCGACATCAGAAAGCATCTGCTCGAATATGACGATGTCATGAACATGCAGCGCGGGGTGATCTACAAGCAGCGCCGCGAACTGCTGAGCAGTGACAATATCAAGGGCATTATCGAGGATATGTTTGTCGATCTGACGACCGCCATGGCCCAGGAGTTCTGCGATGAAAAGATCCCTTCCGAAGAATGGGACTGGGCCGCCATTCATGAACGGGCTTATGCCACCACGGGCCTCAGGCTCGACTGGTCGGAGGCCGAGCGCAAAGGACTCAGCGCCGCCACCTTCGCGGACAGGCTCCAGAACCTGCTGCACCAGGCATATGCAACGAAGGAGGAGGAGATCGGCGAGGAGAACATGCGCTACCTGGAACGGGTCGTCCTCCTGCAGATCGTCGATGCCCACTGGAAGGATCATCTGCTCAGTATGGATCATCTCAAGCAGGGCATCGGCCTGCGCGGTTATGGCCAGAAGAACCCGCTGAACGAATACAAGAAGGAAGGGTACACCATGTTCATGGAGATGATTCAGCGGGTCAAGGAAAAGACCGTCTCCACCCTGATGCGGGTCCAGCTTGCCCGTCAGGAGGAGATCTCCCGGCTGGAGGAGGAACAGATCCGCCGGCGGCGACAGATGGAGATGAGCCGCAGCGATGAGCAGCAGAATGCCGGTCCGGCCGCGCAGCGTCGGGATGCGGCGCTTAAGGTGGGCCGGAACGCACCCTGTCCGTGCGGCAGCGGCAAGAAGTATAAGAAGTGCTGCGGCGAGTCGAATTGATCGGTAGAGGGCCAGGCAGAAGCAGAGCAAAAAGGGGACGGCAATGGACGGGATCGAGGTTTGCGGTTTTCAGGCAGGGGCGGTCAAGGCGGGCATCCGCGGTAAGGACCGGCTCGATGTCGGATTGATTTATTCCGAAAAGCCGGCCGCTGCCGCCGGGGTCTTCACCACCTCGCTGGTTAAGGCGGCGCCGGTTCTGCTTGACATGGAACACCTCAGAAGCGGTCGGGCCCGGGCGATCATTGTCAACAGTGGTGTTGCCAATGCCTGTACCGGTGAGAAGGGCATGACCCTGGCCCGCGGCACGGCCGGGCTGGTGGCCCGCCGGCTTGGCCTTGCCGAGAACGAGGTGCTGGTTGCCTCCACCGGGGTGATCGGCATGCAGCTTGACCTTTCCATCTTTGCCAACTGTATTGATGCCCTGGCGGCAAGCCTCACCGCCAGCGGCTTTGCCGCAGTGTCCCGGGCCATGATGACCACTGATACGGTGCCGAAAACCGCCGCGCGGGAAATGCACCTGGCCGGCCAGCGGGGCACCATGTTCGGTCTGGCCAAGGGGGCGGGGATGATCATGCCCAACATGGCGACCATGCTCGCCTTCATCGTCACCGACGCGGCAGTGCGGCCCACGGTCCTGCAGGAGATGCTGACCCGCAGTGTCCGCCACTCCTTCAATGCCATTACGGTGGACGGCGACACCAGCACCAACGATACGGTGCTGGTGCTGGCCAACGGTGCGGCCGGTAATCCGGAAATCGTCGATGCGGGAAGCGATGACGGCTGTCAGCTTCAGCAGTGCCTCGATGCGGTGTGCCGCGATCTGGCCCTGCAGATTGTCCGTGATGGCGAGGGGGCGACCAAACTTGTCACCGTCCGGGTCATGGGGGCGCACAGTGCAGACGACGCCGAACGGGCCGCCCGCACTGTCGCCAACTCGAACCTGGTGAAGACCGCCTTTTTCGGCGAGGATGCCAACTGGGGCCGGATCATCGCCGCCCTTGGCCGCTCCGGCGCCGTGTTTAACCCAAGTCGGGTCGATATCTCTTTTGATGATGTCATGCTGGTCCGCGATGGGCTGGCCCTCGGTTCGGCCGCTGAGGAAAGGGCCACCGCCGTGCTGCGGCAAAAGGAATTTACCGTGCTGGTTGATCTGAAAAACGGCACCGCCGGTCATGATATCCACACCTGCGATTTTTCCATTGACTACGTGAAGATCAACGCTGATTACCGCTCCTAGCGCCGCTCCACTCCTGCTGGCTGCCAGGGAGAGATCTGGCCGCTACTTGTCGCTTTTTTTGTTGTCTCGTGGGCCTCGCTCCCGTCGCGCCGGGCGAGGTGCGCGCCCACATCACGTTTATCAATACCTCCGCCGGACCACCTCTCATCCGTGTTTATTTCGTTGACATCCTTGCGTCTTTCCTCCTAGACTTTTATTAAATGGAAATGTCTGTGTCACATTGTGTGTGCACGGGTAATTCAGATCGTGCGGAGGAGAATCGCGATGAAACTGGGAAAATTCGCATGGATGGCAATGGCGGTCGCACTGGTAATCACTCTTGCAGGCTCGCTTGCCTCGGCCGACATGACGATCGGTGTGCTGGCCAAGCGCGGTGCGGAAGTGGCCATGAAGCAGTGGGGTCCAACCGGTGAGTATCTTTCGGATAAGCTGGGCGAGAAGGTGACCGTGCTGCCCCTCAAATTCGAGGCGATCGAACCGATGGTCCAGGAGGGCAAGGTCGATTTTCTCCTGGCCAACTCCGCCTTTTTCGTCGAAATGGAAAAGAAATACCAGGCCCGGGCCATCGCCAACATGGTAAACTCAATCGGCGGCAAGGCGATGGATACCTTCGGGGGCGTCATTTTTGTCCGCAAGGACAGTCCGATCCAGACCATTTCCGACATTCGCGGCAAAAAATTCATGGTAGTCGATTTTTCCTCCTTCGGCGGGGCGCACATGGCCTGGCGGGAGTTGATCGAGAACGGCATTGATCCGCAAAAGGACACCGCTGCTTTTTTGGAGGGGAAAAAGCATGACAACGTCGTCCTTGCCGTGCTGAATGGGGTGGCGGACGTCGGCACCGTCCGCACCGACACCCTGGAGCGAATGGAGGAGGAGGGGAAGATCAGGATGGCTGATTTCCGCGTCATCAATCCGATCACGGATGATTTTCCCTTTGTTCGCAGCACCAGGCTTTATCCGGAATGGCCGATGGTGGCGGTCGCCCATGTCAGCAAGGATACGAGCGACAAGGTGGCGGCGGCATTGAAGGCGATGCCCGCCGACTCGCCGGCCGCCAAGGCCGGCAAGATCGTCGGCTGGAAGGATGCCGGCGATTACGCCAGTGTCCGGGAATGCCTGATCATCATCAAATACGGTCCTTTTGCCCAGTAACGTGGCCTTTCAGTGACTCACAGGAGCGGCGTGTGAAAAAACAGAGTGGTATTACCAGCAAATTCATGGCCGGCGTTGTCCTGGTCAGCGCCTTACTGTTTGCTGTCCTGACTTTTGTCGTTATTTCCTCCGCCACCAGGTCGCAACGCGGCCAGGCTGTGGATTTCGCGAACATTGTCCAGGAGCTTCTCGCCGGCGAGAAGAAAACGCTGCACGATAAATTACTGGAAAAGGGGAATTCCCTCGCCGGATTACTGGCCATGAACGCGGTGCCCCTCATTCTCGGCTATGATTTTGATTCCCTGCAAAAGATGGCGGATAATGCCGCCGCGGATGCGGATGTCAGCTCTGTCGTCTTTCTCGACAAGGAGGGGAAACCGCTGACCAGGGTGCCGGAGCAGAAGGAGGAGGGGCTGAAGACCTTGACGGCGCCGGTGCTTTTTGAAGGGGGTGAGATCGGTTCGGTGGAACTCGGGCTCAGTCTCGCTCTGATCGCCACGAAGGAGGCGGAGGCCAGGGCGCGCAGCCGCCAGCTCGGGGAACGTGCCGACAGCTCCCTGCAGCAGGCGAGTCGGTCGCTGATGCTGGCGGTGCTGATCAGCGCGGTCGGCTGCGTGCTGACCCTCTGTCTGGTGATCTTTTTTTGCCTGCGGCGCTATGTGGTGAAGCCGGTGGAAACAATAGCGGCGCACCTCAGCAGCGGTGCGGAGGAAGTAACCGATGCCTCACGGCAGCTGGAGGGTTCCGGACAGCAACTGGCGGCAGGGGCCTCCAGCCAGGCTGCTTCTTTGGAGGAAACGTCGGCCGCCCTCGAGGAACTGGTGGCCATGACCAGGAAAAACTCGGAAAATTCCCGGCATGGCGACGAGTTGATGCGGGATGCCCAGGAGGTGGTAAATCAGGCGAACCTCTCCATGGAACGGCAGACCGAGGCAATGGACGCCATCTCCCGTTCCAGCGAGGAGACCTCGAAAATTATTAAAACCATTGATGAAATCGCCTTTCAGACCAATCTGCTGGCCTTGAACGCCGCGGTGGAGGCGGCGCGGGCCGGCGAGGCAGGTGCCGGTTTTGCCGTGGTGGCGGAAGAGGTCCGTAACCTTGCCATGCGCGCTGCCGCGGCGGCCAAGGATACCGAGAAGCTGATTGAGGGCATCGTCAGGCAGGTCCATGACGGGGCCGGTCTGGTCCATCAGACCAATGAGGAATTTGCCCGCATGTCGGAAAAGATTGCCCGGGTGGCAACCCTGGTCAGTGAAATCGCCGAGGCGTCCAAGGAGCAGGCCGCTGGTTTTGATCAGATCAGCGTCAGCATGGTGGAGATAGATCGGATCACCCAGGACACAGCGGCCAATGCCGAAGAGTCGGCCAGCGCGGCCACCGAAATGCACGCCCAGGCCGTTAACCTCGCCAACCTGGCGGTACAGCTGGTGACCCTGGTGAAAGGAGGCAGCGCCACAACTGGAGAAGCGGACAAGGGCGAAGACGGCACGGAGATGGCGAAACGTGCCACGCCGGTTGAAAGATCGACCAGGTCGGCGCGGGTCAAGGCCCTTGCCGAAAAACCGACGGTTTCCGACGATTTCGAGGAGTTCTGACGCCGTTCAACGGTTGTACTTTTCCTCACAGGAGAGCAGCAGTTCCTGCCGGGCATCGGCCAGCACCGTTTTTGCCTGCCTGATATCCTCGGCAATCTGCCGGGCCAGTTCTTCTGGTCCGGTGAATTTTTTTTCCGGCCGGAGAAAACGCAGCAGATTGATCTTGATCGGTTTGCCGTAGATATCCTGATTGAAGTCGAAGATGTGGGTCTCGGCGGAAAGTCGCTCATCGCCGAAGGTGGGATTGTAGCCGATATTGAGTACCCCGCCGTAGCATTTGCCGTCATAGACGACCTGGGTGACGTAGACGCCGTGGCGCGGACAGAGATCCTCTTCGGAAATGTGGAGGTTGGCGGTGGGAAAACCGAGTTCGGCACCGCCTCGCTGCTTGCCCCGCATGACTTCGCCGCGGATCTGGTAGGCGCGGCCCAGCAGCTGTTTCACCGCATCCATTTTGCCGGCGCTGACCAGTTCCCGCACCTTGGTGCTGCTGGCGAGCACTCCATCGATATAAAAAGGTTCCACCACGGTCACCGGAAAATTTTTGAGTTCGCCCTGTCTCCGCAAAAAGGCGATATCTCCCTCCCGACCCTTGCCAAAGGCGTAATCATAACCGACGACCAGCTCCCGCATGCCGATGGTTTCCAGCAGGACCTGAT
>CAZUZJ010000149.1:0-6614 GCA_964624225.1 uncultured Desulfobulbia bacterium
CCGCCTGGTCGAGATTCTGAAGCAGCCTCAGTACCAGCCCCTGCCCATGGAAAAACAGGTTTCCATTATCTTCGCCGGCACCAAGGGCTATCTCGACACCCTGCCCCTCAATGTCCTGGCTGATTATGAAGCGGATCTGTACTCCTATATCGCCGCCAATGCTCCGGATATCTTTGATACCCTCAAGGAGAAAAAGGTCATTGATAAGGATCTTGAGGCAAAAATGCACAGCACCATCAAGGCCTTCACCGAGACGTTCAAGGCGTCCAAGGGAATTCAATAAACCAGGAGTAGAACGTCATGCCGAGTCTAAAAGATGTCAAAAGCCAGATAACTGGTGTGAAAAAGACATCACAGATCACCAAGGCGATGAACATGGTGTCTGCGGCCAAGTTGCGCGGCGCCCAGATGAAGATGGAGAATTTCCGTCCATATGCCACCAAGTTCAAAGAGGCCCTTGGCAGCATCAGCGGCAACATGAAATCAAGCGAATTTCCGCTGATGAAGGTCCGGGATGTGAAAAGTGTGGAGATTGTTGTCGTCACCTCCGATCGTGGTCTGTGCGGAAGTTTTAACAGCAATATCATCCGCATGTCTGAAAAGCTCATGCAGAAGTATGAGGCGGAAGGGAAAAAGGTCAGCCTGGTCTGCGTAGGCAAGAAGGGCAGCCAGTATTTCAAGAAAACCGGCAAAATCCGCAAGAACTACCGCGATATCATGGGCAACTTCCAGATGTTCAATGCCCGTGAGATTGCCCAGGACGTAGCCGCGAATTTCATGGAAGGGGGCAGCGACGAGGTGCAGATTGTCTACGGCAGCTTCATCAGCGTTGCCAGACAGATACCGGTCGCCCTCCACTATCTGCCGGTGAAACCAGTGGCGGCCGATCCCGGTGAGAAAAAAGGGCAGACCGGCGCTTACATCACAGAGCCGAGTCCTGAAGAGATCATGGACGTTCTCTTGCCGCTATACATGAATGTCATGGTCTACAACGCCATGCTGGAGGTCGGCGCCAGCGAACATGCCGCCCGCATGACCGCCATGGACAATGCGACAAAGGCCTGCAAGGACATGATCCACAACCTGACCATGGTCTACAACAAGGCGCGTCAGTCCGCGATCACCGGCGAGCTGATGGATATTGTCGGCGGTGCTGAGGCCCTCAAGGGATAAATGAGTACGTTCCGCGTTTGAGAGCATCAGCCTCTTGAACAGAGAATTTTAATGCTGCTAGGAGGCATATACGATATGAGTAATCAGAATGTAGGAAAAATCATCCAGGTTATCGGACCCTGTGTTGACGTCGAATTCGAACAGGATCAGCTGCCGGCAATCATGAACGCACTGTATGTGACGAACCCCGGCATCAGCAATGAGCCGGACAATCTCGTTATCGAGGTCGCTCAGCATCTCGGCGACAACGTCTGCCGCTGCATTGCCATGGATCAGACCGACGGTCTGGTTCGCGGCATGGACGCCCGCGATACCGGATCGCCGATCGTCATTCCGGTTGGCGCTCCGTCCCTGGGCCGCATTATGAACGTCGTCGGCCGTCCTGTTGACGGTCTCGGACCGATCACCTCCGACAAAAAGGCGCCGATTCACAAGCCGGCCCCTGCCTTTACCGAGCAGGACACCGAGGTTCATGTTCTGGAAACCGGCATTAAGGTTATTGACCTGCTCGTTCCGTTTCCCCGCGGCGGCAAGATGGGACTTTTCGGTGGTGCCGGTTGCGGCAAGACCGTTATCATGATGGAGATGGTAAACAATATCGCCATGCACCATGGTGGTATTTCGGTTTTCTGTGGCGTCGGCGAGCGGACCCGCGAAGGAAACGACCTCTATCACGAGATGAAGGAGTCCGGCGTTCTTCCCAAGGCGGCTCTGGTTTACGGCCAGATGACCGAACCGCCTGGTGCCCGTTCCCGCGTCGCCCTCACCGGTCTGTCCGCAGCGGAGTATTTCCGCGATGAGGAAGGTCAGGACGTCCTTTTCTTTGTTGACAATATCTTCCGCTTCACCCAGGCCGGCGCCGAGGTATCCGCGCTGCTCGGCCGTATTCCATCCGCTGTTGGTTACCAGCCGACGTTGGCGACCGACCTTGGTGCCCTGCAGGAGCGCATCACCTCCACCACCAAGGGGTCGATCACCGCTGTTCAGTGTGTCTATGTACCGGCGGATGACCTGACCGACCCGGCACCGGCCACCACCTTTGCCCATCTTGACGGTACCGTCGTTCTTTCCAGGCAGATTGCCGAGCTGGGCATCTATCCAGCGGTTGATCCGCTTGACTCCACGTCGCGAATCCTTGATCCCAATGTCCTCGGCGAAGATCATTATCTGGTGGCCCGCCAGGTACAGCAGTCCCTGCAGAAATACAAAGACCTGCAGGACATCATCGCTATTCTCGGTATGGACGAGCTTTCCGAGGAGGATCAGCAGCTCGTTGGACGAGCCCGCAAGATTCAGCGTTTCCTTTCCCAGCCCTTTACCGTAGCCGAGACCTTTACCGGTATGGCCGGCAAATACGTCAAGGTTGATGACACGGTCCGTGGCTTCAAGGAGATTCTGGAGGGCAAGCACGATGATCTGCCTGAGACCGCGTTTTACATGGTCGGCACCATCGAAGAGGCGGTTGAAAAGGCGGCCAAGGCAAAAGCTGCATAACTCTGCGAGGTTATTGACCAATGGCTGAAACCATACATTTAGAAGTCGTCACCCCTTCCGGGCCGGTGGTCAGCGAAGATGTTGATATCGTGAGTGCACCCGGCTATGGCGGTGATTTCGGTGTCCTGGCAAACCATGCGCCCTTTCTCAGCACCATTAAGATCGGTGGACTTGTCTATAAGAAAGATGGCAAGGAAAACTATCTGATGGTCAGCGGGGGCTTCTGCGAGGTGTCGAATAACAAGATTACCTTTCTGGTGGAGTCAGCCGAGGCCGGTCATCTCATTGATGTCGACCGCGCCATCCGGGCCAAGGAAAGGGCGGAAAAGAGAATCGCCGACGCCAAGACACAGCAGGAAAAGATCAATATGGCACGCGCTGAGGCCGCCCTGCAACGGGCCCTGGCGCGTTTGAAAGTTGCGGAAAAGGCGCCGAAATGATTCCCTGACGCTCGGAATGGTCGGGTATTTTCGCATCGCCGCGTCTGCCGACGATGTTTCGTCAACACCCCTTGTCTGCTGCGGTACCGTATCAAGGTGAGGGGGAGAAACGATTGAGCCACCAGCCAACCAGGAGCCGCATTGAGCGCGACTCCATTCAACATCATAAAAAGGCCGGGCCTGAATGCCCCGGCCTTTTTATTTCTACAGAGGCACCCCGTCAATGACGAGGATGGCTACGCCTGTCCTTTTTTCGAGCCGAGATTGGCCTCGATGACGAAATCCCCGTGTTCGGTACTAAAGGGGATGACAAGGGTTGGCACATCAGAGTAATAGGAAATTTCCACGTTTTTGCCGACCACCATGGTCGGGGTCGCCAGATCGAATTTGTAGTCGAGTTTAGCAAGCTGAGCCTTGGCGCCGCCACAGATCATATTGGTGAGTTCGCCCACGGCATCGACGATTTCATCATCAACCTTCGTTTTGGGGGCCTCCATCAGCATGTTGGCCACGACATGGAGGATGCATTTTTCTGAAAAACTGAGAATCATGCAGCCTGCTATATCGTTTGAGACCATGCCGATGATACCGGTGACTTCTCCATAGGTGAGGGCATTGTCCTTGAGGCTCGGTTTTTTGGCCTTGACCTGGGTCTGGCACATGGTTTCCAGTACGTTCTTGGTGGCGTTCAAAAAGGGATTGATGAATTCGGCTTTCATAAAAGTCCTTTATTTCCGGGGGAGAAGAACAAAAAGAGACGATGGTTACCGTTCGTCAAATTATAGCACACGCCGATGGAGAAGCAACATGGGATTTCATAACTCCGACAAACCGGAAAAACAGCGAGAGCGTTTTCTTTTGGGGTGAAAAGATTGGACAAAAATATTAAAAGGAAAAACTGCACTACAGGCAGGACCATGCTCACAGTGACGGCATCATGCTCAGAGATAAGGAGGACGTTTGCGTGAAACCGAAGGAAAGACTTGCCATCGACCGCCAGAAACCCCGTGAACTTGACGTTGCGGTTCGCATCAGGAATTTTGACGAGGTCGTCCATGGCTATGACGAAGAAACCGCCATTCGCGAGGCAAACCGCTGCCTGCAATGCAAAAAACCGACCTGCCGGGAGGGCTGCCCGATAGGCAACAACATTCCGCAGTTCATCGCGCAATTGCGCAATCGACAGTTTGAGGAAGGGTACTGGACAATTCGGCAGACGAGCTCGCTGCCCGCGGTCTGTTCCCGGGTGTGTCCCCACGAGTTTCAGTGCGAGGGGGGATGCATACGGGGAAAAAAGGGCGAACCCGTGGCTATCGGCATGCTGGAACGTTTTCTTGTCGACTGGATGGTGAAAAACAACAAAAACATCGCTTCTCCCTGTGCGCTGCCGAAGAATAAAAAGGTGGCTGTCGTCGGGTCCGGCCCGGCTGGCATGACTGCTGCCTATCATCTTGCTCACGAAGGCTACCACTGCACTATTTTCGAGAGCCTGCCCGTGTTCGGCGGCATGCTTGCTGTCGGTATTCCGTCCTACCGGCTGCCGCGTGATATCATCAACGCCGAGTTTGATGCCCTGAAAAACTGCGGCGTCACAGTCCGCAACAACGTGGTCATCGGCCGGGACATCACCCTGAACCAACTGAAGGAAACAGAGGGCTTCGACGCGATCTTCATCGGGGTCGGTGCCCATGTCAGCCGTAAGCTTGGCATCGAGGGCGAAGAGATGGATGGTGTCTATCATGGGGTGGATTACCTGCGCCGGGTCTGCCTTGGTGAAAAGGTAAACATTGGCAAAAGGGTGGTGGTGGTCGGCGGCGGCAACGTGGCCATCGATGTGGCCCGCACTGCATTGCGCACCGGCTCTGATGACGTCTTTATCCTCTATCGGCGGACCAAAAAGGAAATGCCGGCCTCCATGGCGGAAATTCACCATCTGGAGGAGGAGGGCGTTCATGTCGAATATCTGGCCGCGCCGCTCAGACTGCACGGGGAGAATGGTCAGTTGTGCCGGGTGGAGTGCCAGCGCATGCAGCTCGGCGAGTGCGATGCCTCAGGCCGCTGCCGGCCGGTGGTGGTCGAAGGCTCGGAATTTTTCATCGAGGCCGACGCAATCATTGCCGCCATCAGCCAGGATGTTGATCATACCGCTGACAGCGGTACCGACTTCGAGCTGACCCGCTGGCGAACCTACATTGTTGACCCGATAACCCTGCAGACCTCGGTTCCCTGGATCTTTTCCGGCGGAGATGCGGTTCTCGGGCCGCAGACCGCCGCCAAGGCTGTGTATCAGGGAAAGGTTGCGGCGGAATCAATTAAACGGTATTTAGAAGGGAGTGACTTGAAAGCGAACCGGGAAGTGCGCGACGTATCATAGCAGAAAGAGAGGACAGCGCGAGGGCTCATGACCGTATTTTTCGCCAAAAAGGAAAAGCTGGGAGATCTGCTGGTCAACAAGGGAAAGCTCCAGCCCAACCAGCTGGAGCGGGCCCTCACCCATTTGCAGTCCGTGCCCCAGGGACTGGGAGACATACTCGTGTCCCTGGGGTTCATCAGCGAAGAGGACCTGCTGACCGCCCTAGCCGAGCAGCTCTCCCTCCCTATTTATACCCCACATGAAGACGACGTCTTTCTGCCCCTGGCCATCACCAAAATCTTCCACCGTGAGCATCCCTTTGCCCTGATCAGTCGGCAGGAGAGCATCATTCTCCTGTGTCACGATCCCATGGATGGCGACATTCTCTCCGCCGCAGCCGCGGAAACCGCTGATCCATTTGCGGTGCAGATTGGCCTGGAAAAGGATGTCAAAAAAATCGTTGATGAACATTACGATCTCGGCCTGGAGGAAATCGAGCAGAATCCTTATCTGGTGGACGAGGCCGACATCGACAAACTCAAAGATATGGCCTCCGAGGCTCCGGTCATCAAGTATGTCAACAACCTGATCGACACGGCGGTCAATCGGCGGGCCAGCGACATCCATATCGAATCGTACGAAGGGGGGCAACTCATCCGTTTCCGGATCGACGGCATCCTTCAGGATTACGAGATTCCGCCGCTCTCCATGCAGGCGGCCATCATCTCCCGCACCAAGCTCCTGGCCTCGCTGGACATCGCCGAGCGACGCATCCCTCAGGACGGCAAGATCTCCATGCGCATCGGCGGCAAGGAAATCGATCTGCGTGTCTCCACCATGCCGTCAATTTATGGTGAAGGCGTCGTCATCCGCATCCTGGAAAAAGGGTCGATCATCCTGGACATGGGTCACCTTGGCATGGGTGATGACATTGAACGGAAGTTCAAGGAGCTGATTACCTATCCCAACGGCATCATCCTCGTAACCGGGCCCACCGGCAGCGGCAAGACCACCACCCTCTACTGCGCGCTGAATCAGATCAACACCGGCAGCAACAAGATTATTACCCTGGAGGACCCGGTTGAGTACCAGCTCAAGGGCATCAACCAGACCCAGGTGCGGCCGGAGATCGGACTCACCTTTGCCAAGGGGTT
>CAZUZJ010000150.1:0-6606 GCA_964624225.1 uncultured Desulfobulbia bacterium
TACAAGACCTGGACCGCGTCGCCGAGCAAACACTCCGGCGTTGCCTGCGCCGACTGCCACGAGCAGCATGGCCAGATTCCCCAGTGCACCAAATGTCACGAGCAGCCGCATGACCCGAAGATGCTGGAAAAATTTCCCCGCTGCCTCGACTGTCATATCGACGCCCACAATCCGCCGGTCAACAAGTAATATCGGCCCGCCACAACGACACCTGTCGACCACCAGCCCCGCCTGCCGGGGCTGGCGGTCGGCTTCCCGCCATCCCCGCATTCTCTCTGTCTCTCCCCCTTTTTTTCTTGCGCAATTCCCAGCATTGGGTAAGGTACCCTCTGCACTCCGTGACACTTTTGCCAACGCATCCACGCCACCGGTAGCAAGCCAATGCGGTTATCCTCCACCCTGAAACGGAAAATCTTTACCTATGTGACCATCGCCGGGCTTGTTCCCCTCCTCATCCTCGCTTTCCAGGGCCATTTTTTCGGAAAAAGGGCCATCGAAAAACTGGAAACCGAGCACATGAATTATTCGCTCAAATCCCGCATGCTCTGGTTGCGGGAATGGTCGCGCCACACGAAAAAGGAGTTTTTCCGGATCGGTTCCCTGCTCTCCCATGTCGAACACGAGATAAACCAGGACGACATCCGCACCCTGCAAATGGCGGCGCAGGGACTCTTTCACGGCCACTCCAGATACCGCTCACTGACCATTTACAGCCCGCACTGGACAATCATCCGCCGGCTGAGCGACGCCCCCCGCCTCGACGTCCTCCCCCCTCCCGACGATTTCAAACAACAGCTTGCCAGCTCGGATACCCTCCTGTTCGGCCGGCAGAGCCTTTCCGGAGAGGGAATCCCCATCCTTCCCATTGGGCAAACCATCCGCAGCCGCACCGGTGAACCACTGGTCTTTCTCGTCGCCGAGATGGATACCGCCAGATCCCTCGAACGGATCCTCGGCGACACCAGCGACCTGGACACCAGCGGCAAACTCTTCCTCGTCGACGCCCGCGGCGCCCTGCTTTTCCACAGCGACCCGGAACAGGCAACGGCAAACGACTGCCCCGATTCCCCGACCAGATCCGCCACTCTCCAGCACGGTCCATTCTGGACCATGCAGAAAAAACGCGACTGTTCCGGCACCCCGGTGCTCTTCGTCGCTGCACCTATTCCGGAAATGGAATGGACCCTGGTCGTCCAGGTCGACAGGATGCAGGCCTTGAAAGAGCTGGAAACCTACATGGGCATCGGCGCCGCCACCTCGCTGCTGGTGCTGCTCCTTATTCTTCTCATCTCCTGGCGGAGCGCAAGCCGCCTGACCGCGCCCCTCGATGAACTGGCCAGGGTCGCAGGCCACATCACTGCCGGTAATTACCGGGAACGATTCCCTCAGTTCCGGGACAGCTCACTCAATAGCGTCGGCGAGGCGTTCAACGCCATACTCGACACCCTCGAAACCAGCAAAAAATCGCTCATGCAGACCATTTCACTCGGGACGGTGGGCAAACTGAGTTCCAGCATCGTTCACGAGATGCGCAACCCCCTCTCCTCGGTCAAAATCAACCTGCAGGCCCTGGCCCGCAAGGTCAAGGATGATCCGGCCCACGCCGAGATGGCGGCGATCGCCCTGACCCAGGTCAAACGGCTCGAATCGATGCTCTCGGATCTCCTCCAGTTCAGCAAACCCATCGAACTGCATCCCGAGGAAATATCCTTTGCGCAACTTGCCGAAGAGGCACGGGACATTCTCACCCAGAAGGCGGCGGACAAGATCATTTCCCTGGAAATCATCGATGATCTCGGCCCGACTCCCATTATTGCCGACCGAAAACAGCTGCTGCTGGCCCTGATCAACCTGATTGACAACGCCATTCAGTGGTCGCCGCCGGAAAGCACGGTGCGGATCATCGGTGAGAAAAATCCGCTTGCAGGACACGAATTTCTCATCAGGGTGCAGGATCAGGGGCCCGGTTTTCCGCCGGAATATGCGGACAAACTCTTTCAACCATTTTATACGACCCGGGAAAACGGCACCGGACTGGGACTGGCCAATGTGAAAAAAATCGTCGAGTTTCACGGTGGCAGCGTAAACGCCGCTACCATGACCGGCGGCGGTGCGGAATTTTCCATGATTTTTGCAAGAAGGCAGACGCCATGACCAGTATCGCCATCATCGACGACGACCGGGCCCTGTGCCGCAGCCTGCAGCTGCAGCTCGAAGGAGAGGGGCATATCGTTCATACCGCCCAGCGGATGGAGGACGGCTTCGCCCTTGCCTCGGCACATCCCTTTGATCTCATCCTGCTCGACATCAATCTCCCGGACCAGAGCGGCCTGACCGCGCTGCCCGCCATGCTGGAAAAAAATCCCAATGGCTGTGTCGTCATCATGACCGGCAATCCGGACAACAAGGCGGTCATCGAAGCAATGCGCAACGGCGCCTATGATTACCTGCGTAAACCGCTCGATCTTGACGATCTCTTCGTCATGATCGCCAAGGTGGAGGACCGCAAGAAAAAAAGACAGCCCCCCGGCGAAGAACCAGACACCCTGCCGGCCCCTCTGCCCGGCGACATGATCGGCTCGCATCCGAAGATCATCGAACTGCTCAAACATATCGGCCTGCTCTCCCGCAGTCGCGTCACCGTGCTCATTCGCGGTGAATCCGGTACCGGCAAGGAGCTGGCGGCCCGCATTCTCCACCAGGCAACGTCTCCGGATTGCCCCTTTGTCGCCATCAACTGTTCGGCGGTGGTGGCCACTCTGCTCGAAAGCGAGCTCTTCGGGTACGAGAAAGGGGCCTTTACCGGCGCGGAAAAAACCAAGATCGGCAAAATGGAATTTGCCGGGGCAGGAACGGTTTTTCTCGATGAAATCGGCGACATGCCGATGAATTTGCAAAGCAAGCTGCTCCGCGTCCTGCAGGAGGAGGAGTTCGTTCGGGTCGGCGGCCTGGAAACCATTCCCCTCAAGGCCCGGATAGTCGCCGCCACCCACCGCAATCTGGAGGAGATGGTGGCGGCAGGCATCTTTCGCCAGGATCTCTTCTACCGGCTCAACGTCTCGCCCCTGCATATCCCGCCGCTCCGCGAACGGCGTCAGGACATCCCCCTGCTGATCACCAGTCTGCTTGCCAGGATCTGCGTCAAACTGGGCTGCCAACCGCGAACCGTCAGCGACCCCGCCATGGTGAAGATGCTGCGCCATGACTGGCCGGGCAATGTCCGGGAACTGGAAAACGTCCTGACCCGCGCCGTCGCGCTCTCCCAGGACGACTGCATTCTCCCCGAGGATATCGAATGGCAGGCCGGGCTGCCGTCATCCGCAGACAACCCGCAACAACAGGGCGAGGGAACCGCCACCCTGGCCGAAATGGAACGCCGGCACATTGAAGCCACCCTGCGCCGCCACGACTGGAACATTACCCATTCTGCGCAGGCACTGGCCATCTCGCCCACCACTCTGCGCAAAAAAATCGCCGATTTCAACCTGAAAAAACCGGGAAACTGAAGATCTGCCCGGCAGACCATCGTCTTCGCCCACCGTCAATGACCAAACCAGTCGCCATGAAAAAACAAACAGCTCTGTCACTGCTGCTTTTCTGCCTCGTGCTCCTGCCCGCCGATCAGTCCGCCGCCTCTCCCATTATCGACACCATCCAGGTGCACGGTTTCATCTCCCAGGGTTATCTCGACAGCTCCGACAACAACTTCCTCGCCGACAGCGTCAACGGCACCTGGCAATTCCATGAGGCAGGAGTCAACCTCAACGCTCGGATCAACGACAAACTCCGCTTCGGCGGCCAGCTCCTGTCCCGCGACCTCGGCGACTACGGCGACGGCAGAGTAAGGCTGGACTGGGGTTTGATCGATTACCATCAGCGGGACTGGGCCGGTCTGCGCCTCGGCAAGGTAAAAATTCCCCTCGGCCTCTACAATACGGAACGGGACTCCGATTTTCTCCGCCCCCTCATCTTTCTGCCCCAGAGCATCTACGACGAAACCAGGCGGGACAGCGCGCTCGCCCACTGGGGCGGCGAACTGTACGGCACCCTGGCCACCCCGGCCGCCGGCACCATTGACTACCAATTTTTTGCCGGTCGAATGGCGTATGACGACGATTCCGTGGTGCATGACGCCACCCTGCTTGCCGCCAACAAATACCTGCGCAACAACCCCGACCCATCGCTGCCCTCCTCCATCGATGATTGCGACCGGGACAACGATTATCTCTACGGCGCCAGTCTGCTCTACTCGCCGCCTCTCGACAATCTCCGCCTGGGGCTCAGCCTGCTCACCGGCAAGGACACCACTTACGGTGACGGCGAAAAGATGAGCAGCCAGCGAACCAACGCCAATGTGGTGCTGTCTCTGGAATATCTGTGGCGCGATTTCACCATCAGTATGGAATATGGAGAAAATGACCGCTCCGAGACCATGTTCGGTGTCACCACCTTTGACGGCACCCACCAGTCCTGGTATGTCATGCTCAGTTATGCCCTGTCCGAGCACCTCAGCGCCACTGTGCTCTACGACGAATACTACCGGAACAAACGTGACAAGAGCCCAACAGTCCACATCAGCGGCCGCCCCAACCCGACCCCGTGGCGCAAGGACTGGGGCTTTGGCCTGCGCTATGATATCAACCACCAGTGGACCGTGAAGGCGGAGTGGCACGTCATCGAGGGCACGGCGATGCTGCAGGATTTCTTCAACCCCGGCGGCAGCGCGCGCTACTGGCAGTATGGGGCGCTGAAGGTCTCATTTAACTTCTGATGGCCGGCCGAACTCTTATGCCCACCGTGTTGAGCACCCTGCTGTGCATGCTGATCGGCCTGCTGACCTGGATCGTTCCCCCCTGCTCGGCCACGGAAGTCATCCTTGTCGTCCACCCCGCCAATCCTCTGCCCGCCATCAGCCGGCAGGATGCGGCAATGATCTTTCTCGGCAAGAAAACCGGCTGGGACTCCGGTGGAACCATTCATGTCGTTGTCAACGAGGAGAGCATGGTTTATGATGGTTTCAGCCGGGAAATTCTCAAAAAGACCCCGCTCCAGTATCTCCTGTATCGCAAGAAGATGCTGTTCAACGGTTCAGGTATCCCGCCGCTGACCATGGCAGACGACGACAGCGTCATTGCCTTTATCGCCGGTTCGCCGTCGGCGGTCGGTTTCATCGACAGACGTTCCCTCGATGGCCGGGTCAGGGAACTGGTTCTCCGTGAGTAAGCTTGCGGCGATGGGGATGATTGTTCGGAACAACATGCCATGAAGATATTCCGAAACATCAGGGCAAAAGTCTGGGGGTGCGTCTGGATCGCGCTTCTCGCCTACCTTCTTGCCACCCTGGCCACCTCGGTGACCAATATCCGCATCTGCGACAGCCTGACCATTCTCGAGGAAGTGCATTTTCCCCTGGCTCTGAAAGGCGAAAAGGCCTTCACCATCTTCAGTGAACAGACCAAGAACTTTGAAAGCAGTCTGTTGACCGGCGAACAGGATGAGCTTGTCAAGGCCGAGCTTTTTCACAACGACATCATGGATCTCCTCAACGAGCAGATCGCCATCGCCTCTTCCCGTAATATCTCCTCCTACCCCCGCCTGCTCGCCCTGCGGGACAGCTACGAAGATTATTATGCCCTGGCCGCCGAACACTACCGACTCGCCGCCAGCAGTCCCGATCCGTTCAGCCAGACCCAGCAGATGCTGCGCATCGGCAAACTGCGCGCCGCCCTCATCGCCGAATTCCGCACCCTCGCCGGGGATCTCACCGGCACGGTCAGCCATGAACTCGCCGACAACAAAGCACGGGCGGCAGACAACAGCCGGTTGCTGCAGATTCTGTTCATCGCCGTTCTGATCCTCGTCACCCTGACAATCAACCATATCGCCAACAGCCAGCTGATCCGGCCGCTGCATCACCTCAAGAGCATGATCGACAACTTTTCCCGGGGCAAGAAAATCACCAAACCGGAGATCTGTGACGAGCGGGACGAGATCTGCCGGCTTGCCCTGTCCTTCTGGGAAATGAGCCAGGAACTGCAAAAAATATCCGTTTCCAAGGAATATCTGGACAGCATCATCACCTATATGTCGGACAGTCTGATCGTCCTTGCCCCCGATCTCACCATCACCCAGATCAATCAGCCTGCCCTGCAGCTGCTGGGCTATGAGGAGGACGATCTGCTCCGGCAACCGATCCAGCATCTTTTCGCCCCTGACAGCGGCCCGGTTCGCATCATTTTTGAGGAACTGAGCCACGGCAAATCCATCACCAATATCGAAATGACCCTGCTCTCCCGCGACAACACCCCCATTCCGGTGCTTTTTTCCGGCACCTCCTTTTACGCCGCCACCGGGGAGATCGACGGCATCATCTGCCTGGCCCGGGATATCCGGCAGATGAAGGAGGAACTGATCAGAAAGGCGAAAACCGCCTCCTATGACCCCCTCACCAGCCTGCCAAACCGCAACCTCATGCAGGATCGGCTGATTCACGCCATCAGAATGGCCAGACGCGAAAACAAAATGGTGGCGGTCCTCCTGCTTCATCTCGAAAACCTGTCGGCGATCATCGAAACCCGCGGGCAGGAGAGCGGTGACCGGATCATC
>CAZUZJ010000151.1:0-6515 GCA_964624225.1 uncultured Desulfobulbia bacterium
AGATGCTGCGGGAGCAGCTGGAACGCAGCGGGTTTTTTCCCCGTTTGTCACTTTTACTTGAGCCGCCCGTTCCCTCCCCGGCGTTCTTTCGGTACCGGCAACGCATCAGGCTGCATCTGGATCAAGACGGTCGGCCGGGATTTCTCCGGCAGCAGTCGCATCAGGTGGAGCCCGTCGCTCACTGCCTTCTCGCCCGTCCGGAATTGAACGATGTCCTTGCCGGCCTCGTTGCCTGGCCGCTTTTGCGAAAAATCGCGGCAGTGATTGCGGAGCTGGAGCTGCTGCTCAGCCCGGAGGACGGCAAGGTGGTGATCCTGTTGCATCTGACGCGAACCATGCGAGCGGCCGAAAAAAAGGTCGGCCGTGCAATGGTCGGCCTGCATGCGTGCATCAAACATGTGCTTGTCTTTGCGGCAGGTCATGGCCTGGTTGACTCCTTCTGCGGGGAAGAAGAGGCCCGGGCGCAGCCGCTGCTTCTCTTTTCCCATGCCATCCCCGCCGGCACCCAGCGGATGACGGTGGAGCCCGGCGGTTTCTGTCAGGTCAATCCGGCCCAGAATGAACAGCTGATCGCCCTGCTCAGCGACTGGGCAAAAATCGATGAGAACAGCCGCGTCCTTGATCTCTTTTGCGGCATGGGCAATTTTTCCTTGCCCCTCGCCCTGCGGGCCGGGTCGGTGACCGGCATGGACCTGCAGCGTTCAGCCATCCGCAGTGCGGTGCGAAACGCGGCGGCCAACGGCATCGGCAATTGCGCATTTGCCCAGAATTCGGCGTTGGCAGGGGCCGGCCAGCTCGTTGCCGCCGGGCGGCGTTTCGATCTCATCCTGCTCGACCCGCCCCGCCAGGGCTGCGCGGAGATCATTCCCCTGCTGCCCGCCCTGGCTGCCGGGCAGATCGTCTACATCTCCTGCGATCCGGCCACCCTCTGCCGCGACCTGCTGCTGCTGGAAAAAGAGGGGTATGAGGTGGAAAGGATGCGGGTGGTGGACATGTTTCCTCAGACCCATCATCTGGAAACCATTGTTTCGCTGCGCTCATCCGGTCCGGTCTGACAGGAAAAGGAGGGCGCAGCGAGCCAGGTATTCGGCGGCAATGGCCAGCACCCCTTCGTCAAAGTCGAAGGTGGCGCTGTGCGGATTGCCGTTGGGAAAGGTGGCGCGGCGCGCCCCGAAGCGGGCGAAACAGCCGGGCACCTGTTGGAGGAAAAAGGAGAAATCCTCACCGCCGAGACTGGGGTAGGGCTGCTCCTTCACCCCCTGTTCGCCGACGGTGGCCATGGCGGCCTGCCTTGCCACGGCGGCCGCCATGGGATCATTGATGACCGGCGGATAACCGGTGGTGAGTGTGATGTCCGCCATGACCGCATACATTTCCCCCAGCGCCGTGACCATTCGTTTCAAGCCGGCGAAGATCCGTTCCCGGGCCTCTGGATCGATGGTGCGCACCGTGCCTTCCAGCACCACCTGATCGGCAATGACGTTGGAGGCGGAGCCGCCGGTGAATTTGCCCACCGTGACCACGGCCGGCAAGACCGGGTTGCTCTCCCGGGCGACCAGCGTCTGGAGGTTCGTCACCAGGGCGCAGGCGGCGACGATACAGTCCGGGCTTTCATGGGGTTTGGCGGCATGGCCGCCCGGCCCGCGGACGGTGATGATGAAGTCGTCGGTAAAGGCGCAGATGATGCCGGGCTGGACGGCGATCTCACCCACGGCGAAATGGCGTTCGATGTGGCCGGCGAAGATGGCGTCCACCCCGGCCAGCGCCCCTTCGGCGATCATCTTCTGGGCGCCGCCGTCATCTTCCTCGGCGGGCTGGAAAAGCAGCACCACCCGGCCGGGCAGGGATGGCTGGCGGCTGAGCAGGGCCGCCGCGCCGAGAAGGATGGCCACATGGCCATCATGGCCGCAGGCGTGCATGACGCCTTGGGTGTGTGAAGCAAAGGGCAGACCGGTTTCCTCGTTGATCGGCAGGGCGTCCATGTCGGCCCGCAGCGCCACCGCCGGCCCTCTCCCCTCTGCGCCAATGGTGGCGACGAGTCCGGTGCCGGCCACCCCGCTTCGGTAGGGGATGCCGAGCTCGGCAAGGCTGGCCGCCGCCAGTGCCGCTGTTCGTTTTTCCTGAAAGGCCAGCTCCGGATGCTGGTGAATCTGCCGGCGGATATCCGTCATCCACTGGATGAGTCTGTTGTCTGCTTTCAGCGAAATCGTCATAGGCGACAACCCATTTTCTTATCTGGCCTCCAGCACCACGACGCTGCGGCCCTGGACTTTGCAGAACTTCTGGCCGCCCGGCCGTTGATTGCCGGGAGGTCTGATGTCGAGTGGCGCCGCTGCCGCCGTGTCGATGGCCCGGTGCCACTGGCGGGGGCTGATGTCCGGCAGCTCGACGTTTGCCGTCTGCTCGCCCATGTTGAAAATGATATGCAGATCCTCCTCCTCGGTCGAACCGGCCAGGGTGAAGGCAAGCAGGGTGGCCTGGGGATCGTGCCAGGGCGGAGAATCGAGTTTTCGACCGTGCCAGCTGATGTCCGGCAGCCGTTCGCCCTCTTTTTTTGCGCCGGTGACGAAATGGCGGCGCATGAGCGAACGGTGCCGCTTGCGAAAGGCGATCATCTCCCTGGTGAAACGCAGCATCTCCCGGTTCTTTTCCGTCAGCCGCCAGTCGAACCAGCCCAGTTCGTTGTCCTGGCAGTAACAGTTGTTGTTGCCGAGCTGACTGCGCAGCACCTCGTCGCCGGCGAGCAGCATCGGCACGCCGTGGCTGAGCAGCAGGATGGCCATGAAGTTCTTGACCTGTCTGCGACGCAGGGCGAGGATCGCCCTGTTGTTCGTTTCTCCCTCGTGGCCGCAGTTCCAGCTCAGGTTGTTGGTGCAGCCGTCACGATTTTTTTCGCCGTTGGCCGCGTTATGCTTGTCGTTGTAACTGACCAGATCCCAGAGGGTGAAGCCGTCGTGACAGGTGGCGAAGTTGATGCTGTTGATCGGCAGCCGGCCGGAGGGCTCATAGAGATCGCTGCTGCCGCAGAAGCGGGTGGCCATTTCCCCGACCAGGCCTGCATCGCCCCGGACAAACTGGCGGACGACATCGCGGTAGCGGCCGTTCCATTCCGCCCAGCGGAAGCCGGGAAAGCCGCCGACCTGATAGAGACCGCCGGCATCCCACGCCTCGGCGATCAGCCCGGTGCCGGCCAGCACTCCGGAAAGTTCGATGCTCCAGACCACCGGGGCGAAGTGGTCGGGGCGGCCATCCATGCCGCGGGCGAGAATGCTGGCCAGGTCAAAACGGAAACCGTCGATGTGCATCTCCTGTACCCAGTATTCAAGGCATTCGACGATAAAACGCGACACCAGGGGGTGGTTGCAGTTCACCGTGTTGCCGCAGCCGGAATAGTTACGATAACGGCTGCGATCGTCGGGGTCGAGATGGTAGAAGGTGTTGTTGGCCAGCCCCTTGAAGTTGATGAGCGGTCCCTGTTCGTTCCCCTCGGCGGTGTGGTTGAAGACGACATCGAGGATGACGGCGATACCGGCTTGGTGGAGGGCCTTGATCATGTCCTTGAATTCGGTGAGGGCGTTTTCGGAGAATGGGTCAGCGCAGAAGCGGGGATGGGGGCTGTAGAAACTGTGGGTGCTGTAGCCCCAGTAGTTTTTCAGGCCGCGGCGGCGCGCCCCTTCCGGCACGTCCTGCTCGTCAAAGGCCATGACCGGCAGCAGCTCCACCGCCGTCACGCCCAGCTCCCGGAGATAGGGGATTTTTTCCACCAGCGCGGCAAAGGTGCCGGGCCGGGCGACGCCGGAAGAGCGATGCCGGGTAAAGCCGCCGACGTGGAGCTCGTAGATGATCGTCTCTTCCGGCCGGTGGCGGAGCGGCTGGTCTCCTTCCCAGTCATACTCCTGGCCGCCTGCCACCATGGCTCGCATGCTGCGGCCATTGCTGGGGAAGGGCTGGCAGGTGCGGCCTCTCTGCCAGAGGTTATCCGCCACCACCCGGGCCCAGGGGTCGATCAGCTCCTTGTCCGGATTGAAACGGTTGCCGGACGCGCTCGTGTCGGTCGGGCCCCAGGCCCGCCAGGTGTACCAGGTGCCGGGCGACAATCCCTCCAGATAGACATGCCAGAAGAAAAAGGTCTGGTGATGTTGCCGGTCGAGCGGCACGACCTGGAAAGGGGTGGTGGTGAATGGGGTATTGTAGAGGAGAAGTTCGAGGCGTTCGGCTTGGCGGGAAAAGATGCAGAAATTGGTGCCCCTGCCGTCGAAGGTGGCGCCGGGCGGATAGCGACGGCCGCGCCTGACCGGATAGTGTTTCATTGTACCTCTCTTTGCAGCGCGTTTTATTCTCGTTGATTATTCCTGAGGTATTCGTAATATTTTCAGGGTGTTCTTTGCACTCTCAGCGGTAAAGAGAAATTTTTTACAGCGTCATCACAACTGACAATACCATAAAAAAGGTGCGTCGCATAGAGGCAGAACGGAGAGAATGCGTATCGTTGCGCTGCTGGAAAATTTTCGATCCCTTGGTGGTTGTGAGTGCTTTGTTCTTGATATTGCAGACAATTCTGTTGACTTTTTCGGCATGGTAATGCAGGCTGGGGATGGAAACCGACCTCACCGCCGGGAGTCATGCCCGGCTTCACCTTACAGCGACAGGAGGAATCCATGGCCCTTCACCCAGGAGCGGGAAAACCGGCAACCAGGGACAATCTCTGCAATATTCCGCGACTCGTTGCCGCCTATTATCAATTCTCCCCGGATGTCAGTAAGGAGGGCGAGCAGGTTAGTTTCGGCACCTCCGGCCATCGCGGCAGTTCCCTGAAAAGGAGTTTCAACGAGGCCCATATCCTTGCCATTTCCCAGGCCATTGTCGACTATCGGCGCGGCCAGGGCAGCACCGGTCCCCTTTTTGTCGGCATGGATACCCATGCCCTGTCCGAGCCTGCCTTTGCCAATGCGGTGGAGGTTTTTGTCGCCAATGGCGTCGAGATTCGCTATCAGCAGGGCAGGGGCTTTACCCCGACCCCGGTCGTCTCCCATGCCATTCTCTGCTGGAACCGGAGCCATCCGGACCGGCTGGCGGACGGAGTGGTCATTACTCCATCGCACAATCCGCCGGAGGATGGCGGCTTCAAGTATAATCCGCCCCATGGCGGGCCGGCGGACAGTGATGCGACCAGGGCGATTGAAAAACGGGCCAATGCACTGCTGGCCGCGGGACTCAATGGGGTAAAGCGGCTGGCTATTGAGCAGGCCCTGGCCTCGCCCCTGGCCGTGGCCATCGATTATGTGGCGCCCTATGTCAACGACCTTGATGCCGTTCTCGATCTCGAGGCCATCCGTCGGGCCGGGGTCAAAATCGGGGTCGATCCCCTCGGCGGCTCGGGCATCGATTTCTGGCCGGCCATCGCCGCCACTCATGGATTGCAGATCGAGGTGGTCAACAATCGGGTTGATCCCGCCTTTTCCTTCATGACCCTGGACAAGGACGGCAAGATCCGGATGGACTGCTCTTCGCCCTGGGCCATGGCCTCCCTCATCGCCCTGAAAGATCGTTTTGACATTGCGGTGGGCAATGATCCTGATTACGACCGGCACGGCATCGTCACCCGCGACTCTGGTCTGCTGAACCCCAATCACTATCTGGCGGTGGCCATCGAGTACCTCTTCACCCATCGGCCCGGCTGGAAGGCGGAGCTGGCGGTGGGCAAGACCCTGGTGTCGAGTGCCATGATTGACCGGGTCGCCGCCGGTATCAACCGGACGGTGAAAGAGGTGCCGGTGGGCTTCAAGTGGTTTGTCCAGGGGCTTTTCAAGGGGGAGTACGGTTTCGGCGGCGAGGAAAGCGCCGGCGCCACCTTCCTGCGCAAGGATGGGACGGTGTGGACCACCGACAAGGACGGCATCATCATGGCCCTGCTGGCAGCCGAGATCATTGCCGTCACCGGCCGCGATCCGGGCCACTATTATGCCGAACTGGAGCAGCGTTACGGCTCGCCGGTTTATGAGCGGCTGGAGGCGCGGGCCACCGGCAAACAGAAGGAGGTTCTGACTACCCTTTCTCCCGAGGATGTCGAGGCCGACACCCTGGCCGGGGAACCGGTCCTTGCCAGGCTGACCCGGGCGCCCGGTAACAATGCCGCCATCGGCGGGCTGAAGGTGGTGACGGAAAACGGCTGGTTCGCGGCCCGGCCCTCCGGGACCGAGGAAATCTACAAGATCTACACCGAGAGTTTCAAGGGCCGCGAGCACCTCCGGCAGATTCAGCAGGAGGCCCAGACCATCGTGGCCGCCTCCTTTGCCAGGGCCGGCCTGTGAGGGTGGGGTCTTGGTGATTATGGCAGCAGCTGCAGGGCCAGTGTCATGCCGTGACAGGAAACCTGGAGGCGGGGATGGTGAAAAATCTGGAAGAGGGGGCGTCCGAAAAAGAAGAGCTCCTCCCCCAGGCTGAGGTGAAAGCGGGCAACGGCCTCGGCGCGGAGATCGAGATCCTGTTGGAGCAGGCGGGTGAAGCGGTCAAGG
>CAZUZJ010000152.1:0-6488 GCA_964624225.1 uncultured Desulfobulbia bacterium
TCGGCTGATGCCGCTATTTGGAATGAACCCGCGCAAGTGGGGGCGCAACCGTGACATTGACCTGACCGACCTGCTCGCGGATTTTCCCGTCCATGTGAGCGTTGACATCCGCCCCGTGGCGGAGATCAAACGGCGGGCGAGCGCGCAGCACGCCTCACAGGGCGGGGGAATTACCGCCTCACGCCTGAGTTTGTTCGGCATGATGAACTGGCTCTTCGGGGGAGAGGAGGATTTCATGCGCGCCTATCCGCCCGTGAATGGAGATTTCCGCAAGGGAGAGCTGATCCGCCCGTTTGTCGAAGTAGACCCTGGCCGCCGCATCCACCCCGTGCGCCCCTTCACCGAAGTAGATCTGGTTGAGATAGATGTGGAGAATCTCTTTTTTGCTCAGGGTATTATCGATCCGGTAGGCGAGAATCGCTTCTTTGATTTTGCGCGTATAGGTTTTTTCCGGAGTGAGAAGCAGGGATCGGGCGACCTGCTGGGTGATGGTACTGCCGCCCTGGCCCCGTTCGCCGGTGGTTACGTTGTGCAGCAGGGCGCGGAGGATTGACCAGCCGTCAACCCCGGCATGCTGAAAGAAACGGGCGTCCTCGGCGGCAATGAAGGCCAGGGGCAGCAGTTCCGGCATCCGGTCGTAGGGGATGACAAAACGGTTTTCAATGAAGATGCGATCGATTTCTTTGCCATGGCGATCGAGAATGACGGTGGTGGCTGGCGGGGAATAGTCGGTGAGTTTGTCGACGTCCGGAATCTCCAGGGTGATGAAAGAAAAGATGCCGATGCCGATGACAAGGGAGAGGAAAAAGGCGATGGCGAGCAGGTAGAGGGACAGGTGGAGATGGGAGAGGGGCCGTGACTGTCCGTCGGGTGCGTTGTTTCTCGATGTCGCCATGGTGCGGGACGTTTTTGTCAGTGGTGGATGGCCTGCCGGAAGCAGGCCGGAAGCAACGTGCGGTGCAGGAAAAAACGAAAGGCCGCTCTCGGGGAGCGGCCTTTCTATGGATCAAGCTGGTTCAGGCAGACTTATTTGTGACATTCGGCGCATTTGGTGGGGCCTTTGCCGCTGGTCTGATGACAGCCTTTGCAGTTCTTGTGAGCCGCGTCTTTGTAGGTGGCGACTTCTTTCGGCAGACCGGCTGCCTTATTGTGGCAGGACTCGCATTTTTCGATCTTCATACCATCGGTGTAATCGGTTTTCTTGCCGTCAGCATCCTTGCCGTGATGGCAATCACCACACGCCAGGCCGGCATCCTGATGTTTCTTGTGCGGGAAAACGGCTGGTTTGGGTTTCGGCGCCGCATCAATGGTGGCCTGCAGAGTGATGTCAGCCGGGCCGTTGTCGGCCATGACGGGAACGGTGAAACCGGCAAGTACCGCGAAAGCTGCTGTGCACACAATAGTTTTTTTGATCATGTTCTTCTCCCCTTGATGAATTTTTTGACAGTCACTTCAGACAGTGAAAAAACCGATAAACGGTATCTTTTTACGCCGTCTCCGCTGATTTGTCAAGATGGAAGCGGCGAAAAATGATTTGCCATTCATTTGTCAACTGCTGCCGTAGCTGTGCAGACCGGAGAGCAGGAAGTTGACGCCGAAATAGGTGAAGATAACCGATACAAAACCGATGATCGCCAGCCAGGCGATCCTCTTTCCTTGCCAGCCGCGGGTAAAACGGGCATGCAGGGTGGCGGCGTAGATGAACCAGGTGATGAGTGACCAGGTTTCCTTGGGGTCCCAGCTCCAGTAAGTTCCCCAGGCCGAGTTGGCCCAGATGGCGCCGGTGATGATGCCGGCGCTCAACCAGAGGAAACCGAAAATCATCGATTTATGAATGATGTCATCAATGACTTTGAGGGATGGCAGGGTGCTGATGATGCCACCCTCCTTTTTTTCTTCCGCCGCATTTTTCATGAGATACATGAAGCCGAGTCCGCAGGCCACCGCAAAGGCGGCGTAGCCGATGAAACAGGTGATGACATGGGCAATGAGCCAGTTGCTCTGCAGGGCCGGAATGAGCGGAGAGATCTCCTGATTGATGCCCTTGCCGAATGAGGCGTAGGCCATGCTGAAAAAGGCGAAGGGGATGGCAAAGGCGCCGATGAGCCGGTTGTTGAACTTGATTTCAAGCAGCAGATAAAAGATGACGATGGACCAGGAAAAGAAGACGAGGGACTCGTACATGTTGGAAAGCGGGGCATGGCCCATGCCCATCTGGTAGGATTCGTACCAGCGCAGCCCGAGTCCGGCGGTCTGGGCCAGAAAGGTGAGCAGCGTCACCAGGGAGGCGGCGATGCCTGACTTTTTTGTCTTGAAGATCAGCGTGGCGATATAAAGCGCCGAGGCGATGAGATAGCCGAGGGTGCTTATGCCCAGCAGTTGCGAACTTGTCATTGTCGGTCCTCTATGGAGTAGTGAACGTTAGGAAAGAGTCTGTATTTTATCGGTAATGGCCGCGCTGACCGCAGCAAAACTCTTTTCAAAGGCGGGTTTGTTCTTGTTACTGTTGCCGCAGATCAGAACCCGGCTCTGCCCATCTTCCCTTTTAATGTAAACCCAGATGCGCCGGTGGGAAAGAAAAAACGCCACCATCAGACCGACAAGCATCAGGGTGCAGCCGATATAGACCGTCCAGACGCCGGGATCCTTGGTGACCTGGAGACCGGTGGCGAAAAATTCTTTCAGTCCGAAGGTGTATTCCGTCTCGCCACGATTAATAGTCAGAGAGTCGCCGTCAGCGATCCAGAAAGGATCACCGGGGCCCGCTGCGTTGGCGAACCAGATTTTATATTGAAACTTCATCGGCGTTTCGGCCATGTCGCGGTTGATGATGCCGAAGGTGACGTTTTCTCCCGGCCATTTGACCTCTTTGCCCGGTTCGACAAGAAAGAGCTCGGTTGTTTTTGTTGCGTTGTTGGTCAGGTAGACGAGAAATTTTTCATAGGACTGGTAGCTCGACTGGTAGAAGGTATGCCCCTTGTAAGTCAAGGGATCGTTGACGACGATGGATTTGCTCAGGACCTCCTTGCCGTTTTCCAGGATAGCCAGCTCGGAGCGGAATTCCCTGGGCATGCCGTTCGGGTAATGGGTGAGGGTGAATCGTTTGCAGAGCACCTCAAAACCAAGATTGATCGGCCTTTTGGTGCCAAACTCATAAATGACGTCGGATGAGCGGGTTTCCGGAATCATGATGCTGCCCTTGTAGCCGAAATAGGAACCGATCATGGCGCCGGCAAAGATGACGAGGATACTGGCATGGACGGCATAGACGCCGAGGCGGGTCCAAGGGCCTTTTTGCGAGAAGAGGAGGATACCGCCGTCCCGTTCGGTCTCCCTGCTTTTCCAGCCGGTCGCCGCCAGACCGGCCCTGATCTGGGCCGCGGCATTTTCCGGGGAGGCCGGGGTGAGGATCTCCTTGCGGGGATTCATCCTGGTCAGTCGTTCTATCTCGGTCTGCAGATTGTCCTGCACCACCATCCGCCAGACATGGGGCAGTCGCTCGATGGTGCAGATGGTCAGGTTAAGACCAAGCATGATGAGCAGACTGACGAACCACCAGGAGTTGTACATGTCGGGAATGTCAAGCAGCTGAAAGAGACGGGCCATGTTGGCGCCGTATTGCTGAATGTAGGCATCAGGCGGACTGTGCTGGGGAATAACCGTGCCGATGATAGAGGCCACGGCAAGGAGGAAAAGCACGAAGAGGGCCAGTTTGACCGAGGCAAAAAAAGTCCAGATGCTGTTTTTCGAAGTGCTCATGCTGTCCTTAAAGTGAATAAAGGTTTAAGAGGAGAAAAATGTGGCGGAAATGCGTATGAAAGACACCTGATACCATGGGTGCGACAACGTGTCAATATCCCGGCCTGGTCCGGGCGCTCACTAGCTGAGTGACACAAATGGTAACAGAAAGTTCGGAAAAAGATAAGAACGATTATGAACTTTTTCCCCGGTGCGATGGTTCGAAAAAAAACTTGCGTTGCGTGGGATGACGATGTATAGATCATGGTTCTTGAGAAAAATATGTCGGCCGCTTTCTGTTGAGGGCGAGTCGGTTCATCCTGGTCCTGAAGGAGTTGAATTATGTCACGAGAATGCGAGATCTGCGGCAAAAAGCCTGTTTCCGGCAACAATGTCAGCCATGCCCATAACAAAACACGTCGTCGTTGGCTGCCCAACCTGAAAAAAGTCCGAGTGGCGACGGCGGGCGGCAACGGCAAACAGATCAGGGTCTGCACCCGCTGTATCCGATCCGGTGCTGTGGTCAAGCCGGTGGTCCGGAACGTCTGATTGTCCTCCTGATTGTTGCTGGCCCGGAAAAAGCCTTTTCATTGATGCTTTTTCCGGGTTTCGCTTTTCCTGTGCTGGAAGGGCGAGCAATGGTCATCTTCTGCATTGCCGCTGGCGCTTCTCCTCTGCTCTTTCCGTTTTCATCAGCTATTTTCTTTTTGCCTCGATGACCTGATCGAGCTGCCGTACATGCTGCAGCAGGGTGGTCAGATGGTCGATGCTGTTCACCTCCAGGACAATGGTGATTCTGGCGATATTGTCCTTTGCCGTGTGTGCCTCCACATTGAGAATGTTGGCATCGTCGTTGGTGATGGCGTTGCAGATGGCCACCAGCAGTCCCTTGCGGTCGTGGGCGACGATCTGAATCTGGGCCCGGTGCTGGGTTCTGGTCGAGCTCGACCAGCTCACCTCGATGCGCCGTTCCGGATCAGTGGCCAGCAGGTTGGGGCAATGGGCCTTGTGGACCGAGATGCCGCGGCCGGCGGTGATGAAGCCCATGATTTCGTCACCCGGCATAGGCAGACAGCACTGGCTGATCTTGATCAGCATGTTGTCGATACCGTCGATGACAATGGCGTCACCCCGGGCCGGTTTCGGTGGGGTGGTCGGCGCCTCCATGGGGATTTCCGGCGGCGCCGTCGCTTCTTCTTCCTCTTTCTGTTTTCTGATTTCCGGCGGCAGCAGCAGATCGACGAGTTGCTCGGGCCTGATTTTGCCGGAACCCACCTTGCGCAGCAGCTCTTCCAGGGCATTGGCGTTGGCCCGCTTGAGGATTTCCTTCAGGTGACCGGTTTTGATCAACCGCTTCAGACTCTGATTGTGCTTGCGAAGCTCCCGTTCACAGATCTCCTGGCCGAGTTTGAGGCTTTTTTCCATCTCCTCCTGGCGCAGCCACTGGCGGATACGGTTTTTGGCCCGGCTTGTTTTGACCAGGGCGAGCCAGCCTCGGCTCGGTTGCTGGTGAGGAGAGGTGAGGATTTCGACGACGTCGCCGGTGTGCAGTCTGGTTTTCAGCTGGACCAGGCGGCCGTTGATTTTGGCCCCGGTGCAGCGGTTGCCCACCTCGGTGTGGACCGCATAAGCGAAGTCGAGCGGCGTGCTGCCCTCCGGCAGCTCCTTGACCTCGCCGTTCGGGGTGAGAACATAGATTTCACCGTGATGCAGCTCGCCCTTGAAGACCTCGAGAAACTCCTTCGGGTCCTTGAGTTCCTGCAGCCAGTGGATGAGCTGTTTCAGCCACTGGAAGAGCTTGGCATCCTTGGAGGAGATGGCGGTTCCTTCCTTGTAGGCCCAGTGGGCGGCAATACCCTCCTTGGCTATTTTGTCCATCTCCTCGGTGCGGATCTGGATCTCCATGAAATCGCCGTGCGGGCCGATGACCGAGGTGTGCAGGGATTGGTACATGTTGGACTTCGGGGTGCTGATGAAGTCCTTGAAGCGGCCGTCGATGGGGACCCAGAGGGAATGGACGAGCCCCAGGGCCTCGTAGCATTCCCGGACGGTCTGGACAATGATGCGGAAGGCCACCTTGTCGTAGACCTTTTCCAGAGGAATGCGCTGGGCCAGCAGTTTGCGATAGATGGAGTAGAGATGTTTGGGGCGGCCGAGGATGCGGAAGCTGGTCAGTCCCTGTTCCCGCAGCTTGGCGGAGAGGATCTCCTTGATCTCCTCGACGTAACGGGCGCGGTCGTTGGTCGAAGAATCGACCCGGGCGGCCAGATCCTGATATTCCGCCGGATGGAGCTGGGCAAAGGCCAGATCCTCCAGCTCCCGTTTCATCCAGTCGATGCCGAGTCGGCTGGCGAGCGGCGCGTAGAGATCCATGGTCTCGGCGGCGAACGATTGCTTTTCCGCCGTCGGGATGTCCATCAGGTGCATGAGATGGAGGCGGTCGGCGAGTTTGACCAGCAGGATCCTTATGTCCGAACTCATGGCCAGCAGCATCTTGCGGATATTCTCCGCCTGGTACTCAAGATTGGCGCTGTCCTCGATGCTGTTGATCCGGCTGACGCCGGAGACGATGGCCCGGACATCGGCACCGAACAGCTCCTCCAGCTCCTTTTCCGTGGTCGTGGAGCCCGGCTCCTTGAAAACACCGTGGAGCAGTCCGGCCTGCAGGGTTTCCAGATCGAGCTGCATGGAGGCCAGGGTGTGGGCCACGGCGAGGGGGTGCAGGATATAAGGGATGCCGCTTGCCCGCT
>CAZUZJ010000153.1:0-6402 GCA_964624225.1 uncultured Desulfobulbia bacterium
CCCGATGACATGGCGCAGCTCCGCCAGAAAATCGTCCAGATTGATGGTGGTCATAGTCCCTCGCAGATTATCCCAGGTAGCCGCCCTGATGTTTGACAATATTATACAACGCAATGGAACTGTCCGGATCAAGGGAGAGATATTCGAGCCCCATGCCGAATGGTCGCCCGCTTTCCGCCCCCACCACCCGGATAACGCGGCACTGGGCCCGCAGCTCAATGCGCTCCTCTCCACATTCCAGAACAATGGTCAACCAGCCCACCGTTCCCACCGGCAATGGCTCCGCTGTACGGAGAAAAATGCCGGACATGCTGATATCCCTGCACTCATGGTCGGTGCGCCGCTGATCTTCCGTTTCGAAAACGGCGCGCACAACAAATTCTACCCGGGGCCGTTTTCGTTTTTCCGCTGATTCCATCATCCTGATTTCCCGTACCGCCTGTCCCGCGTCATAGGCTCGACCGACCGGAATCTGATGCGTTGCTGATGTGGTGTCATAAAAACCGTTAGCCGTCCTTTTCGTGGATTAGCGATCATTCTATTTCAACGAATAAAAAACCGTATTGTGATATTCACGTCGCACAAAACGGTCGGTGACACCGAAAAGGGATTCAGTGGCGCCGATGATCAGGGCGCCATGGGGATGGAGCTGGGCCGCCAGCCGTTCGAACAGTGATTTCCGGTTAGCCAGACTAAAATAAATGGCGACATTGCGACAGAAGATGATGTCGAACTTGCCCATGGCGACAAAGGATTCCATCAGATTGATCTTGCGGAAAAAGGTCATGGCCCGCAATTCATCCTTGACCCGCAGATTCTGGCCATCGGGAACAAAATACTTGTTGATGAGCGGACGGGGAAAGCCGCGGCCGATTTCAAACTGGGAGTAACTGCCGCGACTCGCCTGCGTGATCGCCGTATCAGCAATATCGGTGCCGGTGATCTTGATCCGGTATTGGGAAACGGTGCTATTGAGCAGCTCATGGAGCGTCACCGCAATGGTATAGACCTCCTGGCCGGTTGAACAGGCCGCGCTCCAGATGGCGATTGTTTTGCCGGCGCCGGGGCGGGCGGTGTTGGCATCAATGACATCGGGAATGATTTTGTATTTGAGCAGCTCAAAGGGCTTCTGATCGCGGAAAAACGAGGTCTCGTTGGTACTGATTGCATCGATCACCCGGTTGGCCAGCACCGGATCGCGTGACGCGTGATTGCGCAGGTCGTCATAGGTGGAAAAACCCTTTTCCCTGACAATAGGCTGCAACCTTGATTCCACCAGATAGGCCTTGGTGGAATCAAGAACAATACCACTTTTATCGTGGACGAAAGCGGCAAGACGGGCAAGTTCTTCCGGCGAAATCTTCATTATTTGACCCGATTGACAATTTCCGCCGAAATCTGCTGCAAGGGCATCACGACATCAGTGACACCGGCCTTAATCGCCTCCATCGGCATACCGAAAACCACGCACGACTCCTCGTCCTGGGCAATGACCTGGGCACCCTGCTGCTTCATCAGCCGCAGCCCCTTGACTCCGTCCGCACCCATGCCGGTCATGATGACGCCAAGGGCCCGGTTCCCGTAAACCGAGGAGACAGAACGGAAAAGATAGTCAGCCGCCGGTTTGCAGTGATTCTCCGGCGGATCGTCGGTGAGCTGGAGAAACTCGCCGGCCGCCTTTTTCACCACCTTCATCTGCCGGCCGCCCGGTGCGATATAGACATGACCGGCCTCCAGCCGCTCATCACCCTGGGCTTCGACCACCTTGACCAGGCTCTTTTGATCCAGAGAATCGGCCAGCGCCTTGGTAAAGACCGGCGGCATGTGCTGCACCACCACCACCGGCACGCGCAGGTTCTTCGGCAGCCGGGGAATAACCTCGGCCAGGGCATTGGGGCCGCCGGTGGAAATGCCGATGGCGACCACCGCCACCCGGCCTGCCGGTTGCAGGGGCCGCACCGGCGCGGCAGCCATTGCCGGCTGGGAAGTCAGGTGGGGACGGGGGGGGACCGCCGGGGTCAAGCGCACCGGTGTCGCCGCCGGACCTTGAACACCGGGTCGCGCCGGACCGGCCAGGGCCGGACGCAGCAGACGACGGGTGGCCACCGACTGTACCACCGGTTTAAGCTGACTCAGCAAGGCCTGACGATTTTTCTCCAACGAGCTGCCGTCCGGCTTGGCGATAAAATCAAAGGCCCCTCGCTCCAGGGCCTTCATGGTGACAGCCGCCCCTTCACTGGTATGGGCGCTGACCATGACCACCGCCACATCGGATTTTATCTTCTGCAGTTCGAGCAAGGTGGCCAGGCCATCCATTTCCGGCATCTCGAAATCAAGGGTCATCAGATCGGGCTTGAGCTGCTCAAGTTTGGCCAGGGCGATCTTGCCGTTGTTGGCAGTTCCCACCACCTCGACCTCCGGGATCATGGCCAGAACGTCACTGACCACCTTGCGGTAGAGCACCGTATCATCGACCACCAGTACCCGTACTTTTTTACCTGTCATTTCTTGTGCGTCCTTTGTGCTGCAATCACTGCCAGCATTTTTTCCCTGACAATCGGTTTAGACAGAAAATCATCCATGCCGGCCGCAAGACACTGCTGTTCGTCCTCTTTGCGCGCATGGGCGGTGAGTCCGACAATATAAAGACGATTGGGACGTCCGGCAAGGCTCACATAGCTGCCCCGCTCCGCCGACGCCTCCAGTTCCCTGATCCTGCGGGTGGCGGTATGCCCGTCCATGTTGGGCATCTGTACATCCATCAGGACAAAATCATAATAATTCTTTTTCAGCATTTCCAGCGCTTTTCCGCCATCGCCGGCAATATCGGCGGAACAGCCGGCTTTCTGTAACAACAGGGACGCCAGACGTTGATTGACAACATTGTCCTCCACGATCAAAACATGCAGGTCGGCAGGGGCGGAGGATTCACCGGCAACTGCGGGCCGACCGCTGTCCGCCATCTTTGCAGCCGTTGCTTTGCCGTTTTCCTGGAGTCGGGAAGCAAGTTCTGTCTCCCCCAGGGGGGCAGCTTTCGGCAGGGTGATGACAAAACTGAAGGTGCTGCCCCGGCCCGGCAGGCTGTCAAGCTCCACCCTGCTTCCCATCATGGCGACAAGCTGGCTGGTAATGGCCAGACCGAGTCCGGTGCCGCCGTATTTTCGCGTTGTCGAACCATCCGCCTGGGTAAATTTTTCAAATACCGCCTGCTGCCGATCCAGGGGAATACCAATGCCGGTATCCTCCACCGAGAAACGCAGCGTCACCGCTTCTGTGTCCTCCCGCACCTTTTCCGCGATGACGGCAATCTCCCCGGCTGCGGTAAACTTCATGGCATTACCCACCAGATTGATGAGGATCTGCCGCAAGCGGTGCTCATCGCCGACCAGACTGTCAGATGATCCGGCATCACACCGGACCGTCAGCCGGTTCTTTTTCTGGGCCGCCTGGGAGCGGAACATGGCATCAACGCTTTTCAAAAGCCCGGCCAGGGAAAAGGGCGCCACATCGAGTTCCAGCCGGCCGGCCTCGATCTTGGCCAGATCGAGAATGTCATTGATCAGCACCAGCAGGCTGCCGCAGGACTTGCGGATGATTTCGGCAAATTCGCGCTGCTCATCGGTCAATTTTGTTTCGACCAGCAGACCGCTGAAACCAATGATGGCGTTCATCGGGGTACGCAGCTCATGGCTCATATTGGCGAGAAATTCGCTTTTCAGCCGACTGACCTGTTCCAGCCGGGCGTTGGTATCGCGCAGTTCCTTGGTTTGCCGGGCAATTTCACTCTCCAGCTTCTTGGCGTACTCCTGTTCCTTTTCCCGGATCTGGAGAAACTGCTGATGATTTGCATCAAGCAGCTTCATGTGCTTGCTACTCACCACTTCCATGCGGCGGCTCAACTGTTCATTTTCCACCAGAGCCTCCCGGTGGCGGCGACGGAGCAGGGCAAGGTCGATGGAATTGCGGCAGAGGACGGCCCCCAGATCATTGTCCGCAAGGTCTCCCTGCCAGTGATCATGGGAAATACAGAGGAGGGCATCCTCCTCAGGCAACCGCAGGCAATGGAGCCAGTGGCCGTCAGCAAGCATTCTGCTGCGAAAACCGTTATCATCGTGGTGATCGGCCTGCAATTGGATCAGGAGTTCCTCGGTCAGGCCGGCCAGGGGGCCGCCAACCATCGCGCTGTTGGCGCCGATCAGGACAATTTCCGTCCCGGGCAGCACCCCGGTCAACAGGCGGTGCAGATCGAGCAGTCCTTCATCGGCAGCGACAAAATCGGCAAAGACGTCATCAATCAGCCTGCTCATCCGCTCTCCTGCTCCATCTCATAGAGTTCGCGGGCCTTGGCCATCTCCTCGGGCAGGGCCTTAAGCAGCACCTTGTAATCGGTCAGCCGGCGTTTCAGGTGATCGGCAAGATAAGAGGGCAGGGCGTCGGCCCGGCCACTCACCACGCCGTAATTGATCTTGCACGCCATGAATTCCGCAAGCTGGAGAATGGCGATGACGCTGGGGACGGGAAATTCCTTGTCATGGCGGTGATGGAATCGGATCGCCTCGATCACCGCATCCGGCAAACGCCACTGCGCAGCCAGGAGCCGGCCGATCTTGGCATGATTGGTGCCGATAAGCCTGTCCTCCAGGCCGGTCATCGATTCCTCGTGGGGATTTCGCTGATAGAGTTCGCACACCTGGCGCAGCTCTGCGCCGCTGAGCTGGTCCTCGACAATGAGACCGATATCGTGAATGATGCTGGCCAGGAAAACATCCTCTCCGTCCTGACCGAAAATACGACGGGAAATCATCTGAGAAAGAATGGCGACGGTGGCGGAATGGGTCCAGAGATTCTTGCGGGAAAAGGATGAACCATCCCCGCGATCCGTAAAGAGATTGCGCAAGCCCTCGATGGCCACCAGGTTGCGCAGATGCTTCATGCCGACAAAAATAACCGCCTTGGCAATGGATTCCACATGCCCACTCAGGCCGAAATAGGGGCTGTTGACCAGACGGAGCAGGCGGACGACCAGAACGGGATCGAGCTTGATGACCTCCTCGAACTCCTGCATGGTGGCGGTTTCCGCCCCCACCATCTGGGTTACCCTGATGGCGACATGGGGCAGCGTTTTCAAATCATTGAATTTATCGACGAGCTGCTGGGCGGATGGCATAAACGAACCTGGGTAAGGGGAAGAGCGGCGTCAATCGTGCAGCACCACGTCTGCTTTGTCGTTGGCCTGCTTGGAATACCGCATGGAAGCGGCCAGGCCTGTTTTGCCCATCTGCATCCCTGCCAAAGAGGCAGAGTGAGCAGGACTCTTTTTCGGCTTCTCCCTGAACTGGCGAGCAATGTGAAAATGGTCAACAGTCCGGCACCAGTGACGGCCGGCCCCAGGTCCCGTCACCCTGGCCCAGTAACGAATCTGAATTCACCGAGCGCGGCATCGAGGCGGCCGAGAAGCTCCTCAATCTTCACCCGATCGCCCAGCCGTCCGGCCTGTTCCAGGTCAGCGGCAACGGCGCGGACCCCCTCGATGCCCAGACTGGCGGCTGCACCCTTGATACTGTGCGCCGCATCCGCCGCCTCCTGCAATGTCTCATCCTCCATGCACTGCCGTATCCGCCCCGCATCAGCAGCAGACGATTCATGAAACAGCTCGATAAGCTCCCGCAACAATTCTTCGTCGTCGCCAGCCTGTTCCAGGGCAAAGGCACGATCCCACCGCACATCCGTCATACCAGGTGTTTCTCCCTCAACTGAAGAGGTTATTATCATTTTTCAGCGTTCCGCGGCCGGCCGGGAACCGGACCTGCGCAAGGTGCCGCTGCCTCTATAGTGTACGCAGATCAGGAATTAAATTACCATTTTTATGCGCGCCATGATCGAATTTTTTCCTCTATGGCGGCGAAATCGATCACCCCCTCCCGCAGCAGCACAGGCTCATCAGCGACAAGGCCGACCAGGGTGGAACCTTTGCCGCCGGGGGTGCGACCGCCGTCGAGGATGCAATCAACCGACGGACCGAAAGCGGCGACGACCTCGGCGGCCGTCACGGTGGCCGGCTGACCGGAGATATTGGCGCTGGTCGCGGTGATGGGATGACCGACCCGGCTGACCAGCAGCCGGGCGGTGGGATGGGAAGAAACCCTGGCAGCCACCGTCCCGGTATTGCCGGTGACAAGTGGCGACAGGGTCGACCGGGCCGGGAAAACCAGGGTCAGGGGACCGGGCCAGAATGTCATCAGCGGCCCATAAAGCGCCGGAAAGCAAGAGGCGAGCCGGCCCAACTGGCCGGCCTCTTCAATGAGCAGGAGAATGGGCTTGGCTGACGGTCTTTGCTTCAGGGCAAAGAGACGGGCAACCGCTGCCTCGTCAAAGGGATTGACCGCCAGTCCGTAATACGTT
>CAZUZJ010000154.1:0-6400 GCA_964624225.1 uncultured Desulfobulbia bacterium
CCGCCACGGCCACTGAACCGATCGCCCCGCTGTTGACGGGAGACTTTTCATGAAATATCCGGCATTCATTCTCACCCAGGCGAAACGAAACTTCGGCCAGTCATGGGGGATTCAATCCATGACCCTGCTCACCGTTACCCTGTCCGTGCTGATTTTTTCCTTCTTTTACCTGGTCTATGCCAACATGCTTGAGGCCGGGGCCCGCCTGGGCGGCGAACTGCGCCTCATTGTCTATCTGGATGGGGAACTCAACCCGGAGCAGCAGGCACTCTTTCGCCAAAAGGTCACCGCCTTCGCCGGCGCGGAAAAGATCGACTTTATTCCCCCGGCCCGGGCCTTCGATCGCCTCACCAGGCAACTGGGCGAGGATCGTGACATCCTGACCGATCTCACTCCGGCCTTCCTGCCCTTTTCCGTGGAAATCCATCCCGACAAAAAGCTGAAAACATTAGCGGAAATCAAGCAGCTCGCCGACTATCTGAAGAATCTGCCCGGTGTCACCAAGGTCCAGTACGGACACGGCTGGGTGGAACGGTTCGGCTACTTCGTCACCCTCCTGCGTTTTGTCGTCATCAGCAGCGGCACCCTGCTCATTCTCACCACCGTTTTTATGGTTTCCTACACCCTGCGCCTCACCTTGCACGCCCGGCAGCAGGAACTGAAGGTACTGCGCTATCTGGGGGCAACCAACTGGTACATCCAGGGACCTGTCATGCTGGAAGGTTTTCTTCTCGGCATCCTCGGCGCCGGACTCGGTCTCGGCGCCCTGCATCTGCTTTTCCGGTGGTTTAAAAACCATTTCAGCGGACCGGACTTCATGAACGTCTTTCAGTTCACCTTTTTCTCGGCCGGCCAGACCGCCGCGATTTTTCTGGTCAGCATCCTGCTCTGTACACTGGGCAGCATCATGTCCATTCGGAAGCTGCTCAAAATATGATGCTCTCGCAAAAAACCGCAGACCATGGCAGGCTGGAAAATGAACACAACGAGTTGCAAAACACCGGCCGTCGGAATCGTGGCTTTTCACGATTCCGACAACATATGAAAACCGCCCCCCGCCAGGGAGACCCCGACATGGATTCCGGCAATGCCGGCGCCCGGCAAGCGGGCGAGTCCATTTCTCCACGTGCTGTCATCAGTCGGGAACACGCCTTTGCCGGCATCATGCTTCTTGCTGCCCTGTTCGCGGTCCTGCCGACCTGCCGTGCCGCTGACCTTGTGGAAATCAAACGCCTGGATGAACAGGTTGCCCGCCAGCAGAAACATATTGAAACCGTGCAATCCGGCATTGCCGCCCAACAGGGTAGAGTGGAGGATTCCCACCAAAGGGAGATGGCGCTGCTGGCGGAACTTGCCCGCATCGATGACGAGCTCGCCGCTGAACAGGAAAAACTGCATACACTCGAAGCGGAGATGGCCAGGCAGGATGAACTGACCCGCGACAAAAAACACCAAACGGCAACGCTGCTGCGCGACAAGGAGAACCTGCGCCAGCATATGGAAAAAAGACTGGCCGCCTATTATCGGACCGGAAAGATCGGCCTGATGAACGCCGTCTTCGCAGCCGAGGGCCTCTCCGATCTGTTGCTCATTGAGGACGGCTTCCGCTTCATGCTGCACCATGACCGCAAGGTGGTAAACGATTACCAGGTGGCCCTGACCACCCTGGAAGAGGCTCGCAAGAGCCTCGATGCGGAAAAAAAACGACTCGGCACCCTGGTGGAGCAGGTTCGTCTCCAGCAGCAGAAGCTGACGGAAACCCAGCAGGAACGCCAGCAGATACTGGCGCGGGTGCAGACGGAAAAGGCGCTCTATCAACAGGCGATCACCGAACTGGAACAGGCGGAACAGGAACTGACCGGCACCTTGACAGCATTGCAAACCCAGGCCCAAAAGGCCAGATCGGAGCATGAGCTCCAGCTTCTCCGCGATTATCCGCTCAAGGCCTTCAAAAAACGTAAACCCGCAGGGGCCCAAGGATTTGCCGCGGAAAAAGGAAAGCTTCCACCTCCGGTACAGGGGACGGTTGTCCGTCTGTTCACCCAGGCGACCGATGCAGCCCGCCAATCAGCGGCCGGCAGCAACGGCATCGACATCGACTGCCCACCGGGTACGGACATCCATGCCATCTACCATGGGAAAATCGTTTACGCCGGCGCCATGCGCGGCTATGGCAACCTGATCATCATCGACCACGGCAACAGATACTATTCACTGGTCAGCGGCATCGGCGACATCCTGGTCAGAGTCAACGACACCGTTCAGCAACGGGACACGATAGGAAAAAGCAGTCTGCACACCGGCGAACTGCGGGAAAGTCTCCATCTTGAGATTCGTTATAACGCCCGCCCCGAGGACCCGCTCTCCTGGCTCGATCCGGCAGGCGTGATCATCAGCGACGCCTCGGCCCCAGCCAGCGGAAGCAGTCCTCGCCTCCCATTGTCCGGAACGGCCCGCCCCATTGCCAATGCCCCGCCTGTCGCAAAATAAAGAAAAATTTGCTATCCGGTTGAAAAAAATAAAATTATTGTTACAGTAAAATTCTATCCTGCAAAGGAGCAGGCCTTCGGCGCACGACACGCCCTGAAGACTGGCAGAAGTGCCGACCAGCACCGGTGCCACCACGCTTTTGTCGTTCACCTATGTCGCCAATGGTATGCCTTATGAGAACACAGACCTCATTGTCCCGGAAAATTCTATTTGTCGCCCTTGTTGCCCTGCCCTGCCTCGGCATCATCTTCTGGGAGTACGACTCCAAGGTGCAGGCCAAAACCCAGGACGTTTACAAAAATCTGGAGATCTTTTCCAATGTCCTCAATCTGCTTGATAAAAATTACGTCGAGGAGATCAACACCGAACAGGTGATCGAGGGGGCGATCAAGGGCATGCTGGCAAGCCTGGACCCCCATTCTTCCTATATGAAGCCCGATGATTTCCAGGAACTGAAAATCGAAACCAAAGGCAGCTTTTCCGGGATTGGCATCGAAATTTCAATGAAGGACGGCATCCTGACCGTGGTCTCGCCGATCGAGGGAACCCCCGCCTATGAAAAAGGGCTGAAATCCGGCGACAAAATCCTCAAGATCAATAGTGAATCCACCAAGGACATGACCCTGATGGAGGCGGTGAAAAAACTGCGCGGCCCGCAGGGCTCCGAGGTCACCGTTTCCATTCACCGGGAAGGCATGACCGAGCTCAAAGACATCACCATTGTCCGCGACGTCATTCCGCTGATCAGCGTCACTGCGAAAATGCTCGAACCGGGCTACGGCTATATCCGGGTGCGCAACTTCCAGTCGAAAACCACCAAGGAATTCAAGGAGCATCTTGATAAACTCGGCAAGGAGGCCACGCTGAACGGCCTGATCATCGACCTGCGCAACAATCCAGGCGGCCTGCTCGATCAGGCGGTCAAGATCTCCGACATTTTTCTCGACGAGGGGATGATCGTCTACACCAAAGGGCGGATCAAGGATCAGAACATGGAATTCAAGGCCCATGCCGACGGGGAGAAGTATACCTTCCCCATCATTGTTCTGGTCAACGAAGGCAGCGCCAGCGCCTCGGAAATCGTTGCCGGCGCCCTCCAGGATCACAAGCGGGCGCTCATTCTCGGTGCCCAGACATTCGGAAAGGGATCGGTGCAGACCATCATCCCCATGGATGACGGCGCCGGATTACGGCTGACCACGGCTCGTTATTACACCCCCAACGACCGGTCGATCCAGGCCACCGGCATCACGCCGGATATCATCGTCCCCACCGAAATAACCGCGCCCGGCAAGCCGGAGCAGGCAGACAAAAAACCGGTTCAGTTCCTGCGGGAAAAGGATCTCAAACACCACATCCAGAACGGGACGATCGAGGAAAAAGAAGAGGAGCAGAAAAAAAACGACGGGCAGCCGACGGACGAGCCTGCCGACCAGTCTTCTGACAGCGAACCGGCCGTCCAGGATGATGCCAGCCGCGACAACCAGCTCAATCAGGCCTTGATGCTGCTGAAAGGGTTAACGGTGTTCGGCAGGATGGCAACCACCGCGGCCCCGTGATTTGACAAAATCGCAAAAGGTTTTTTTTCACCACAGAGAGCACAAAGAAAAATTTTTTGAATTACAACTGGTTACCCCTTGGCGCCCGGTGATCTCTGTGGTTGATTTCCTGTTATTTTATAACGCGTTGTTTCCACTTTCCCGCCAGCCATGATTTGCGGGTTTTACGAGACCATCATTTTTTGACCATCTCATAAAAATCCCGGCCGCGGACATCGTTGATCACCACGGCCGGGAAATCCCGCACCGTCAACCGATAAAGGGCCTCCGGCCCGGCATCGGCAAAGGCGACCACCTCCGCCGCTGTTATACATTTCGACAGATAGGCGCCGGCGCCGCCAAAGGCGGCCAGGTAGATTGCGCCGGCGGCAACCATCGCCTCACGTACCGCCGGGGAACGACTGCCTTTGCCCATGGTGGCCCTCAGACCCAGTTCGAGCAGCCGCTTAGTATAGCTGTCCATCCGGTAACTGGTGGTCGGGCCGGCGGCGCCGATAATCTGGCCGGGCCGGGCCGGGCTTGGTCCGACATAATAGAGAAGCTGACCGGTCAGATCGACCGGCAGCGGTTCGTTCCGGTCAAGCAGCTCGATCATCCGTCGATGGGTCTGATCGCGACCGGTGAACAGCGTCCCGGAAAGCGAAACGAGGTCACCGGCCTGCAGGCCGGCAAGGGCATCAGCAACAAAGGGAATTTCCACCTCGATCAGCTCGTCGAGGAACTCCGGTCTACTGCGCAGAAGAGACATCAGAGGACAATCTCCTTGTAACGGTGGGCATGGCACTGTATATTAACCGCCACCGGCAAACTGGCGATGTGGGCCGGAAAGACCTCGATGTGCACAGCCAGGGCGGTATTGTTTCCCCCAAGCCCCTGCACCCCAACCCCCTCTCCATTGATGCGGCGGAGAATCTTTTCCTCCAGGACAGCGACATCCTGCCGAGGATTAGCCTCACCAAGGGGGCGCAGCAGGGATTTTTTTGCCAGCAGGGCCGCCTTTTCAAAGGTGCCGCCCATACCCACCCCGACCAGCACCGGCGGACAGGGGTTGGATCCGGCCCGGACGACCTGTTCCACCACAAAATCAACCATACCGGCAATGCCGGCAGACGGCGGCAGCATGACCAGACCGCTCATGTTTTCACTGCCGCATCCCTTCGGCAGCACAGTGATTTTTATTTCCGCACCTGCCACCAGCTCGAGGTGAATAACAGCCGGGGTGTTCGTGCCGGTGTTGACCCGGGTCAGAGGATCGCAGACTGACTTGCGCAGATAGCCTTCTTCGTAGCCGGCGCGGACCCCCGCCTGCACCGCCGCCATGAGATCACCCCGGATATGGACGTCCTGGCCCAGTTCGATGAACACCACCGCCACCCCGGTATCCTGGCAGACCGGGATCTTTTCGCGGCTGGCGATATCGGCATTGATGAGCAGCAGCTCGAGCACACTTCTGGCAAGGGTCGAGGTCTCGGTATCCCGGGCCTTCAGCAGGCCCTCCAGGATATCAGGTTCGAGATCGCAGCCCGCCGCCATGGTGATCTCCCGGACCGCTGCCCTGATATGTTCGGCCGTTATCTCCCGCATGGCATCCTTCACTCCTTGTTGAGTCTGCGGTTGCGCAGGGCCAGACTCTGCTGCTTGAAATTGTGCTGAATCAATTTCTCCTGATCTTCCTGCATGATCAGAACAAATTCCACCGCCACCCTGTAGAGTTCCTTCCCTTCCCGCTCCGGCAAGGGTGTGCAGGAGACCACCTTGCCGAAACAGTAGACATAGACATAGGTCGGCAGCAGGGCGAGATGCAATTCAAGAATCGTTTCAACCGCAAGTTGCCGCGCCGCCACAAAGGCGACACCTCTGCCACTCAGGTTGAGATCCTGGAGAACCAGCTTATCAAACACCGTCTTCGTGGCGCTGGTTTTTTTCAGGACGAGATTAATTTTGGTATCAAGATGGGCAAGAAAGTCGCCGAGGTCGGCATCCTTTTCCCGGATTCTCGCCAGCGCGCTTTGCGCACCGATGAACATCTGGATATCAGAAAGCCCCTCCTGATTATAAGGAGGGATTCCGGCGGCATAATCCTCTGCCACGGCACCAAACTTTTCCCGGGATACCGGCTGATAGAAAAAGAGATTGCGGCACGTGACGCGCACGGATTCACGGCGATCCGTCTCCACGTTTTTTTTCTGCATGACGGGTTATCGCTCCTGCTGTTGCGGTGTTTTTTCCGGCATAGGTTTTTCCAGCTCGATGCCCGTAACAATGACCTGGGGATTGGCGGGTCTGATCTTGAATTCGACCCGACGATTGCTGGCACGGCCCTGTTCGCTGTCATTGGCCGCCACCGGTCT
>CAZUZJ010000155.1:0-6386 GCA_964624225.1 uncultured Desulfobulbia bacterium
ATCATGGTACTCGGCGGCGCAGGCCGGACACATGGCAAAGACCTTCATCGAGGTCTTTGGTCGGTCATAGGGAACGGACTCGACAATGGAAAAGCGGGGGCCGCAGTTGGTGCAGTTGATGAAGGGATAGCGAAAACGACGGTCACCGGTATCAAGGAGTTCTCCCAGGCAATCCGGGCAGACGGCAGCATCCGGTGGGATCATGGTACTGATCCGGTCATGACCGGCGCTGGCCAGGATGTGAAAGCCCTCCTCACCGCCGTTCCAGTCGATCCTTTTTTCACTGATCGACTCGATGCGGGCGAGCGGCGGCAATTCCAGGCGCAGACCGTCGACAAAGGCGGACAAACAAGACGACGAGGGGGAAGCCAGCCGAATCACCACCCCCCTGCCGGAATTGGCGACACTGCCGGTCACCCCCATCTTTTCCGCCAGCCGATGAACAAAGGGGCGGAAACCGACCCCCTGCACCACGCCGGTGACGGTCAGTTCCACCCCCTGTTTGTCATGATTCGCGTTGAATGGCAAAAAAAATCCTCAGACCTTGGCGGAATTGTCATGCCTCGCCTTGAACTTGTAACCATTGACGATGGAGGAGATGAGCCCCTCCGGTGACTTCAAATCATTCCACGCCAGCATATAGAGGTGGGTCAGCGAGAAAAGGAGAAAATACCACATGATGAGATAATGGACAAACCGTCCCTGTTGCTGGGTGCCGAAAATGGCCAGGCCCCAATCCTGCCAGGCGGTGCTTTCCGGATACAGCAGGGTAAAACCGCTGAGCAGCTGCAAGAGGGCGATCAGCCAGGTGATCAGATAGACGAGTCCGGCCAGGGCATTGTGTCCCACCCGTTCCTCATGCCGGTCGCTCGCGTACCCATAATAGGCAAGGGTCGAAAAGAAATTCTTGATATTGGCCGGGGTGACCGGCAAGGGCCCAACCAGTCGCTCCTGGCTGTTGCCGAACAGATAGAGAAAGAGCCGGACCAGCACCGAGGCGGTGAAGACAAAACCGGCGATGAAATGAATCAGCCGCATCTCCGCCATCGGAAAAAGCCCGTTGTCCTCCACCATGGTATTGGTCCACGGATCGTGGATATACCAGCCGGTCACCGCGAGAAAAACGATGGACAGGGCAAAACCCCAGTGACAGAGGCGGAAGAGGACGCTCCACACATATTGTTTTTCGTAGTTCATGGCAGTCTCCCTAAACAGCTTTTACCCTGATCAGCTCCCGGCCCTGAGGATCGAGCATATGCACGGCGCAGGCAATGCATGGATCAAAGGAGTGGATGGTACGCAGCACCTCCAGCGGTTTTTCCGGATCCGCCATCGGGTTGCCGACGAGCGATGCCTCGTAGGGGCCGGGTTGACCGGCCTTGTCGCGTGGACCGGCATTCCAGGTGGAGGGCACCACGCACTGATAATTGGCGATCTTGCCGTCCCGGATGACGATCCAGTGGGAGAGACAGCCGCGCGGCGCCTCGTGGAAGCCGTAACCACGCTGTTCACCCTTGGGGAAGGTGGGCGGATTGAAAATGGCGAGATCGCCCCGACCGACATTATCCACCAGCAGCTGCCAGTGTTTGAGGGCCAGATCGGCGAGCATCGAGGCGCGCACCGCCCGGGCCAGATGCCGGCCCAGGGTTGAGTGCAGCACCTCGGGGCCAACCGTGACGCCTGCCACCGCGCTGACCCGGCTCAGGGCGTCATTGACCGCGGCCACCGTCTGCTCGTGACCCAGGGCATACCCCACCACCAGCTGGGCGAGCGGCCCAACCTGCATCGGCTTGTTCTGGAAACGAGGCGCTTTCAGCCAGGTGTACTTGCCGTCGTCCTGAAACTCGGTGTACTTGGGCACCGTCTCCCCGTCATAAGGATGGCGTGACCAGTCGCCGTCGTACCAGGCATGGGCGATCTCCTCCACCACATTGTCCTTGAAATAGGGGTCGTTGAAACTGCTGATCGCCTTGGCGGTGGCCAGATCACCGTTCATCACCGTGCCGCCCGGCAGGTCGAAGGTGGTGCCCCTGGTGTCGAGGACCAGGTCCGGCACGGCGAGATAGTTCGTCACCCCGGCGCCGTAGGGCAGCCAGTCCTTGTAGAGGGCGCCGACGGCGATGACATCCGGCAGATAGACCTGCTGGATAAAGCCGCGCACCTCCTCAACCAGCTGTTTTACCCAGTAGAGGCGCTCCATGTTGAGGGTCGCCTCGTTGTCGAGGTTGATGGCCGCCGTCACCCCGCCGACGGCCAGATTCTGCACATGCGGATTCTTGCCGGAAATGATGCCGAGCGCCTGGGTGGCCTTGCGCTGGTAGTCGAGGGCCTCAAGATAATGGGAGACCGCCATGAGATTGGCCTCAGGCGGCAGGGCCATGGCCGGATGGCCCCAGTAGGCATTGGCAAAGGGGCCGAGCTGGCCGCTCTCCACCAGGGCCTTGACCTTTTCCTGGACCGCCTTGAAGCGTTTGACGCTGTTCCCCGGCCATTCAGACAGACTCTGGGCCAGCGCCGCGGTCTTGGCCGGATCGGCCTGCAGGGCGGAGACCACATCCACCCAGTCGAGGGCGGACAACACATAAAAATGAACGATATGGTCATGCAGGGCATGAATCGCCATGACCAGATTGCGCACATAGTGGGCATTGATCGGGATTTCGAGGCCAAGGGCATTTTCCACCGCCCGCACCGAGGCGAGGGCATGCACCGTGGTGCAGACGCCGCAGATGCGCTGGGTGAAAAGCCAGGCATCGCGGGGGTCGCGGCCCTGGAGAATAACCTCGATCCCGCGCCACATCTGCCCCGATGACCAGGCCTTGCTGATTTTGCCCCCTTCCACTTCCGCGTCTATCCGTAAATGTCCCTCGATCCGGGTAATGGGATCGATGGTGATTCGCTGCGCCATGTCAGTTCTCCTCTTCTGTCGAAGAATTACTTGTCGTCCTGTTTCCCTTTCACCAGCCGCTTACCGATGCCCACTGCCGCGTGGATGCCGATGGCGGCGCCGGTGACGGCGAGAATCTTCTTGCCCGCGCTCTCGGCGCTCGCGACAATACCGTCGCCACCGGGAATGGCAATGCCGGGCAGCCGTTCGTAAAAAGGCGTCATCGTATCCCAGAAATCGGGCTCGGTGCAACCGATGCAGCCGTGGCCCACCCCCACCGGCCAGACCCCGACATCGTTGAAGCGCGCCACCGGACAATTGGCAAAGGTCTGTGGCCCCTTGCATCCGACCTTGTAGAGGCAGTAGCCCTGCAGATGACCGGCATCACCGAACTGCTCGGCAAAGCGGCCCTCGTCGAAATGGGCACGCCGCTCGCACTGGTCGTGAATCTTACGGCCATAGGCAAAGAGGGGGCGGCCCAGTTGATCAGTGGGGGGGAGACGTTTGAAGGTGAGATAGTGGAGGATGGTGCCGAGCAGACAGACCGGATTAGGGGGGCAGCCGGGGATATTGATCACCGGGGTGCCGCGCACCAGGTCCTGAACCCCCACCGCGCCGGTTGGGTTCGGGTCAGCCGCCTGAATACCGCCATAGGCGGCACAGCTGCCCACCGCGATGATAGCCGCGGCCTTGGGCGCCACCTCGGCCATGATCTCCATGGCGGTGCGTCCGGCGATCTTGCAGTAGATGCCGTTGTCCTTGGTGGGGATGCCTCCTTCCACCACGCAGACAAAAGCGCCGCTGTATTTTTCAATGGTTTCTTTCAGCACCGCCTCGGCCTGGTGACCGGCGGCGGCCATCACCGTCTCGTGATAGTCAAGGGAGATGATATCAAGCAGCAGGCGGCCGATATCCGGATGAGAGGCCCGCAGCAGGGATTCGGTGCAACCGGTGCACTCCTGGAAATGAAGCCAGACCACCGGTGGTCGTTGCGGATTGGCGGCAGCCTCTACCAGCTTCGGAATCATCGCCTCCGACAGGCCGAGGGCGGCGGCAGCGATGGTGCAGCCCTTCAGAAAACCGCGCCGGCTGCAGCGCAGGGATTGGACGCATTCGTCTTCGAGTTTCGGCATGGAGACCTCCTTTTTTTTCGACGGACAACGACTTATGCATGACGGTGCGGAAAAACAGCAGCAAAAGGGCAGATAACCGTTATTCCCTCTTCTTTCAGGATACGGAAAAGAACACGGATGTCAAATACAATCCTAGGTACTTATACTGACAAATATCCTTTGTCATGTTTTTCGTCAAGAAGAAAATAGGTAATACTACTCACAAACAACAAAAAGATAGACCACTCGCTACCCTTGGCGGCACGACCAGAAAAAAGGGAGGGATGGAGAGGGCTGCGAAAATTTTCCGGAAGCAGAGGGGGGTATTCATGGCGAACCGGGTTGGTACAGTGACGGGAATCAGCAGTTCGTGCCAAAATGGCCGGCAGCGGCACAGGGATGGGCGGCCGAATGGGGCCGACGCTGAGAGAAGCAGGGAAGGCTTCTTCACCAGCCTGATACGAATCAGAAAACGGACTCGGCAAGGATTTTCCGTGCCGCGGCTATAACATGTTCAACCCCAAGTTCCGTCATGCAGCGGCGGTGCGGACACGCCCTTTTCAAGCAGGGCGAGCAGGAGAGGTCAAGGCGGACCACCTGGTGGCCTTCGCCATAAGGACCGGTGCGCCAGGGAGCGGTGGCACCGAAGATGGCCACCACCGGGGTGTTCACCGCCGCAGCGATGTGCATGGGTCCGGTATCGGTGGAGACAACGAGCGGCGCCTTTTTATAGAGGGCGGCCAGGGTTTTCAGCGAGGTTTCGCCGGCCAGATTGATTGCCGGCCTGGCCATGCGGGCAATGATGTCGTCAATCACCGGTCGATCACCCCGACCGCCGGTGAAAACCACATAGAGGCCCTGCTCCGCCAGCCAATCGCCGACCCGGGCAAATCTTTCATTATCCCACAGCTTGGTCGGCCAGGTCGCCTGGGGGTTGATCGGCGCCACCCGGCCAGGATCAGCAATACCCCTGGCTGACAGCAGGGCCGCGATTTCCCGAAAATGAATCTCCTGCAAGGGCAGATCAAAGACCACCTCAGGACACGGCACGCCGATGGCGGCAAGGAGCAGCAGCTCGCGGCGGACCGCATGGATGTTCATGTCCACGGCCGGCACCTTCTCGTTGAGAAAAAGATAACTGCACTCGGCATGCTCCATGCCCCGGCCGAAACCGACCTTACGCGTTCCCCGGCTCAGGGCGACCAGGATGCCGCTCTTCAACAGCCCCTGGAAATCGATGATCAGGTCATAATGCCGGGAGCGCAGTTCGCGGACAAAGGCAACGATCTCAAGCCACGCCGCCAGGCGTCCAGGACCCTGCCGCAAGGTGGTGAACCATTTTTTGCGCCGGGAAACCAGGAGACGATCGAGGGAGGGATGACCGGCAATCAGATCACTTGCCGCCTCCTCGATCAGCCAGTCGATACGGGCATCGGGATAGTGGCGGCGCAGGGCGTGCAGAGCAGGCAGGGTATGGGTGACATCGCCGATGGCGCTGGTCTTGACAATCAGAATATGCACGGGCAACAGGTTTATAATTATGATTCACGATGATACCGGGACCGAGCCGGTTTACGGTTCCGGAGTTCATGAAAAAACAGTACGCGTGCGGCAAGGGCCCGGTGCTGTTCGGGTTCCGCCCTTATAACAGATCGGCGGACGGGAAACAACGGGGATCTTTTGTCATCATCCGGGGTTGACAGGGGCATTCCGGCACGATAGATTCAAAGAACCTTTCCCGCATCCCGCGTCACGGGCTGACGGGTGACATGAATTCTGTCAGGGCTTCCGCCATGAACATGCAAATATGTCCATACTGCAAGGAAAAAATCTACAGTAACGCCATTGTCTGTCGCTACTGCAAACGCGACCTGCCTGACCCGAGTCGCCCGGCCGGCCGTTCAAACTCCTGGATTCCCACCCTGTTCGCCGCGGCGCTCATCGTCACCGGCACCGCCTTCTTCGTTGCCGGCTATCTCAAGGAACGCAACAGCTGGCTGGAAGAATACGAAAAAACCGCCGAATAACAGCCTGTTGAAAAATGAGTTACCGGCACAGGGAGTTGCCGGCGAATTGCGCCGGCTCGGAAAGAGCAAGCAATTCGGCAGGTTGGCAGGAGCATTCTTTGTCGGAATCACAAAAAAACACGATTCCGACGGGCCCTGTTTTGTAACTCCTTGTTTTCACTTTCCCGCCTGCCATGATTTGCCTGTTTTACGAGACCATCATTACTTTGGCCAGTTGACAGGTGAAAAGGCCAGGAAAGTCTTTTTCACCAGGCTGACAAGAGAGGCCCGGCCGGCTCCGGCAAGACGGCATCATTTCCTGCCCACCAGCAGACAGAAACCCGCCCGCTCATCCCGGCCCGGCCGGGATTCTTCCAGCCC
>CAZUZJ010000156.1:0-6360 GCA_964624225.1 uncultured Desulfobulbia bacterium
GCGTGATTTCACCATCGTCGGTGATGTGGTCAACGTCACCTTCCGGTTGCAGGAAATGACTTCGAAACACAAACTGGACGCCCTGGTCGGCGAAGCGGCCTACCGGCAGCTGCGCGACGCCGCCCCTTTTTTTACTCCGCACCAGTATGCGCTGCGCGGCAGGGCGGAGACGGCGCGGGCTTACAGCATTGCCTTCGAAGGACTGCGTCGCTATCTCGCCGGTTGGAAAACTGTTTTGCGTGATGAAGGGTGACCGGGGCGTGAACAACGGATAAGAAACCACGGCAGCCCGCCGGGTTGGTGCAAAGAGGTTCCGGCTCCGCCGGGCACCGAGGTGAACACAAACAGAGCGACGGGCGTCGGGCAGCCGACGGTGGTCGGCCAGGAGAAGAGGGGGATTTATGACGGTATGGGCAATCAAGCTGAATGACAAGGTGGTGAAGCAGTTTGCCATCGAGGATGGCGAGCGGCTGGTGATCGGCAGGGGTTCCGACGCCGACGTGGTGGTGGACAACACGGCGATTTCCCGCAAGCACACGGCCTTGGAGCGGCGCAACGGGGTCTACTTCGTCGAGGATCTCGGCAGTTTGAACGGCACCATGGTCAACGGCAAAAAGATCGACTCCTGTGTTCAGCTCTTTGACGATGACATGGTGGAAATCGGCAAATTCCGTCTCCTGCCGGCCGAGGCCCTCAAGGATCAGGGGTATGCTTCCCAGAGCGCCGCATTCGATTTTGGCGATGAAACGGTTTTTGTCAGCCGCAGTGGGGCTTCCGGCGGCCAGAAGGTCAAGGAGACGGGGAAAGCGGCGCATCGGCTCACCGTTATCGCCGGTGACGGCAGCCCGGCGGAATTGCCGCTGCTTGGCCGCAGCAGCGTCAAGATCGGCAAGGACATCAACAGCGACCTGCGGGTATCCGGCTGGTTCGTCGCCCAGGCCCAGTGCTATGTCATCAACCGCGACAAGAAGTTTTATCTCGTGCCCCAGCGCAGCTGGGTAAAGACCTTTGTCAACGGCGCGCCGGTGCGGGAAGAGTGTCAGTTGAACAAGGGAGACATCATCGCCATCCGCGGGGTGCAGATCCGTTTTGAATAACCCCTGCGCGGGCCTGACGCGTCAGGGAGTGGGCATCACGGCACCTGTCGCCGGGAGTGAAGATCGCAACCTGCCATGCTGAGCCGCTTTTTCAAAAAAGAGAGCAAGGGTGCTGACCGGCGGCCGGATCAGGATAACGGCCAGGTCGATGCCACCCAGGTGCTGCCGGATGAGGGAAAGAACCAGCCCGCCGCCCAGCTGAACTGGCTGCCGGGCGAGGTCATCGAAGACCGTTACCGCATCGACCGCATCTTCGGCGGCGCCATGGGCAAGGTCTATATCGCCGAGCATCTCGGCTGGGGCGTCTGGATGGCGATCAAGGCCCCCAAGCCGGAGGTCTGGGCCGACCGGGAAGGGTTGCAGCGCATCCTGCGCGAGGCCAACAGCTGGGTCCGTCTCGGTCTGCATCCCAATATTGCCTGCTGTTACTATGTCCGCAGTTTTTCCGGCGTTCCCCATATCTTCATCGAGTATGTGTCCGGTGGCACCCTGGAGGAGTGGATCAACCGGGGCCGCTGCCGCGACATGCGCACCGCCCTGTCCATTGCCGTTCAGTTCTGCAACGGCATGGAATACACCCACGCCAAGGGTTTTATCCACCGGGACATCAAGCCCCAGAATATCCTGCTGACCAAAGACGGCCTGGTCAAGATCACCGATTTCGGCATCCTGCGTTTGATCAAGGAGAGCGGCCCGGAGACGGCGGGAGAGCTGCCGGTCGGCCCCGCATCGCCGGATGCCACGGTGGGCTTCCGCGGCACCCCCAATTACGCTTCACCCGAGCAGCTGCGCAACTCGCATCGGGTGGATCGGCGCACCGATATCTTTTCCTTTGGTCTTTGCCTGTGGATGATGTTCTGCGGCAAACGGCCCTATAAGCACAATGCCATGGGCGGCTGCCCGGAACCGGTTGCCGTCGATGCGGCCGTCGAGCTGCCGACCAGCCTGAAGACCGTTCTGATAAAAAGCGTCGCCTTTCAGCCGAGTGACCGTTATCCGGGTTTTGCCGAACTGAAAGAGGCATTGAACCAGGTCTATCTTGAGCTTTTCCAGGTCGCCTGTCCGTATGCCATCATGGAAAAAATCGACATGCGCGCCGAGAACTGGAACAATCGGGCGGTGTCACTGGCCGAACTCGGCAAATACCGGCAGGCGGAAAATTATCTCTCCCGCACCTTGGAGATCAACGATACCCTTCCTGAGGCACTGCATAATTTTTTCATGCTGCGCTGGTGCCGGAGCACGGAAAATGCCGAGCGGCTGCTGCGGCAGATGGAGGCGTGCCGCAAAAGGTTCCCGGCCCTCGATGTTTTCGACAAGCTGGAAAAGGAGATGGCAGCAGCCGTCGAGCGGGGCGGTGAGTTTCTGCAAACCGCCCGCAAGCGGGAACCGGAACTGCACCTCTGTTTTCCCAAGGCGCCGATGGAGATCTTTCGCGAGGCCCAGCTGCGCCGTTCCGTCCACCACAATATCCTGACCCTGATGCAGAGCCGGCGGCTGACCCAGTGCTATGACACCCTGATGGTCAGCTGGGGCAACGAACGTTTCAAGAAAGACAAGTTCTATTATAAGATCTACGAGCAACTGCTGCCGGAAGGCAAAAAAGGGGAGATCATCGCCGTCCAGCGGGTCTTGACCCATGAAGCCGGGGAAAAGGAAGGCCCGGCCCGCTTTCTCGCCGCGGTGCCGGAACGGCGGCTGGTTTTTTCCGCCTCTGCCGGCCAGGATGTCCATGTCCGCAGCGTCGGCGAGCGCAAGATGGCGGTGCCCTTTGTCCGCACCGGTGAAGCGATCTCCGCCCTGACCGCCAATGCGTCGCTGCTTGCCATCGGCCAGCGGGACGGCACAGTGGTGCTGCGGTTTTTCCGGAGCGGCGAGCAGAAGAGCATCTCCTGCGGCAACGGCGCGGTGACGTCACTCATTTTTCTGGCCGACGGCAGGCATCTGCTGGCCGGCCTCGATACCGGCGTCGTTGTCCTGTTCTCTCCTGCCAGCGGGAAGATAAAGAAAATCGCCGAGATGGGGGAAAACGGCGTCAGCAGCCTCGTCAGTATGGGGAACGCTCATTTTGCCGCCGGCCTTCAGGATGGCGGCATCCGTTTTTACGACGGCCAGACCGGCGAGTGTCTCCGCCAGTTCGTTGCCCATGCCCTGCCGGTCACCGCTCTCGCGGTCAGCCATGACAATGCCCGGATCGCCAGTTGCAGTGCCGATCGGCTGGTGCGGGTGTGGGATTGCCGGACCGGTCGGTGTCTGCAGAGCCTCGACCGCCATGAGGATACGGTTTCCTCGGTCCTGCTGCTGGCGGACGGCCAGACTGTGGTTGCCGGCTGCGAGGATGATATCATCAAGCTGTGGAACTGGCCGAGCGCCACCTGTAACCATCTGCTCGATGCCCGAGGGGACGGGGTGTGCAGCCTGGCCCCCGGTCCGCGGCCCCATACCTTTCTGTCCGGCCGGCAGGACGGGGCCGTGGTGCTGTGGACCCTTATTTATCAGCTCGATTTTGACGACGGCGTCCCATCCGCCCTCCGCAGTCGGGGGCGATGAGTGCCTGCCGGCGCGAACAAGCCGGGCGCGACCGTTGTCCGGAGGAGTAAGCATGTTTGCCTTTCTCAAGAGAATCTTCCAACCGCAGTCCGTCGGTCCCGCCTGTTTCGGCAGGACCGATACCGGCATGGTGCGCAAAAACAACGAGGACACCTTTGCCATCCTGCTGGAGCGCAATCTCTTCCTGGTGGCGGACGGGATGGGCGGGCACCGGGCCGGGGAGGTGGCAAGCCGGGTGGCGGTCGAGTCTCTCGCCACTTTTTTCCCCGAGGAGAAGATCCGCGCGATCCGCGGCAATCCGATGGCGATCCAGCATGCGCTGCTGGCCGGTTTTCATCTGGTCAACGACAGGGTGATGGCCATGGGGGCGGAGGATGCGGCATTGCGCGGCATGGGTTGCACCCTGGTCGCCTGCCTGCTTGACGCTGGCAGCGCCTATTTCTGCCATGTCGGCGATGTGCGCGCCTACATCGCGAGAGGAGGCGGCCTGCGGCAGATCACCACCGATCATTCGTTGCAGGCGGAGCTTGCCGCGAAGCGGCCGCACGACACATCCGGTCTGGCCCGCAACATCATCACCCGGGGCATCGGTTTTGCCTTTCCGGAGGATCCCGAGTTCCATCGCGCTCCCGTCCGGCCCGGCGATCGGATTCTTCTCTGTTCCGACGGGCTGTGGGGGATGGTGGCGGACGAGGAGATTGAACGGATTCTCCGGCATGCCGCTGATCCGGAAGAGGCCTGTGACACCCTGGTGGCCCGGGCCAATGCGGCCGGCGGGCGGGATAACATCACCGCCCTGGTGATCGTCTGCTGAAAGGACGGGCGTCAGCGAGCGAAAAAGGTGCGTTTCCGGCTGCTGGCAACGGCAAGAGTTTTCCGGAAATACCGTTTCAGCAGGATGCGGTTGAGGTAGGTCCATGGCGCCCTGGCAACCTTGGCGGTGCCGGCCAGGGCGGCGGTCGGTTCGAAGAGGACGTCGAGAATATGGCTGGTCGGCGTCACGGCCCCTAAGAAATTGGCGCAGCCGGCACAGTAGGTGACAATGCGTTTGCCGCCCGCCTCGGCACCGCGCCGCGCACTCCAGTTTTTTGCCAGCTCCGGGTTGAGGAAACCCACCGATCCCCCCTCACCGCAACAGATAGTTTTGGCGCCATGATGGCGCATTTCGTCGACCGCGATCTTCCGTGCGTGGAGAAGGTGGCGGATGGCGGCCTGGATGTGCTGCTCATGCCGGGTGGTGCAGGGATCGTGCACCGTGACGCTGGCGGTGATGCCGACCGTATCCGGCTGCCCGGCCGCCGCCAGCTCTTCATAGACCGTGGTGACGGCGAGCGGGACGCCATACTGACTGAAGACCCGGTAGCAGTTGGGGCAGGCAACGAGAATTCGTTTGATCCCCCGCGCCAGCAGATACTCCTTCATCTCGCCGAACATGGCATGAAAAAACGAATCGCGGCCCAGGTCATGCGATGGCTTGGTGCAGCAGTCAAGGACGATGCCGAGATGGGGAATGCTTTTCTGCAGATGGGCGAACAGGGCCTTCACCGTGGCGGGTCGGGTGCCGGGCAGGGTACAGCCGGGAAAGAGAACGGTGTCGCAGCCCGCCGGCAGCCCATAATAGGAATAGCGTCCGGAGGTGCCACGCCGTTCATAGGCGAGAATGGTGCGGTGTCGGGAAAAATCGCCATTGTTTTTCGCGTAGTGCCGCCGCATTTCAAGAAACATGGCGGCCGGGTTGATGCCAACCGGAAAGACCGCGCCGCACAATCCGCAGATGCTGCATGAGAAGGCCATTATCTCCCTGCTGGCCGACCGGGGATCATAGGCGGCGGCGATCTGTTTCGGGCTGCCGTGCTTCTGTAAAAAACGGCATTCCTTGCGGCACAGTTTGCATTCAATGCATTTCTCGTTGTGCAGGCGTAACTGTTCGGCCAGAGGCGAGTCGATCATGCCGGGTGGTCCTTTCTTGTCAGGCGATGATGGCGCCGACCGTTTCTTCGATGCGTCGCGCCACGTCCTGCCGTTCCATGATGCGGTCATCGGGGTTCGCGCCGCAGACCCGGATCAGATGGAAGTGGGCGTAGCCGTACCAGCTGAAAAATTGCCGGTAGCGGGGGAAGATGTCGGCGAAGATCGCCTCGTCCGGGTGGCCCTGGGTGATGATGAAAACCAGGGTCTTGCCGGGTTGGAGCCGGCTCGGGTGCGGGCTGGTATGGAAATCGGGCACGAGAAAGGAGAAGGTGCGGTCGATGAAGGCCTTGAGCTGGCTGCTCACCTCACCGTAATAGGTGGGGGTGGCCATGACCAGGACATCGGCTGCGCGCACCGCGTCGAGCACCTCGCTGAGGTCGTCGCGCAGTATGCAGATCTCGCTCTTCTGCTTGCAACCGTAACAGGCCTGGCAGCCCTTGAACTGCAAGCTGTTGAGGGGAAAGGCGCGGGTCTCGGCCCCGGCGGCGGCGAGCTTTTCCAGGAAATGGTCGGCAATGGTGGCGCTGTTGCCGTTTTTGCGCGGACTGCCAAGGACACAGGCAATTTTCATGATCGCTCTCCAATGGGTGGGGAAGGTTGTCTGTCGAAACGGCGGATTGGTCAGTCGCCCTCTGCTGGCTGCAGGACAAGCAGATCCTCCTGCCGGTTGATGTTGCGGAGCAGGGAGAGATCGCCGCAGATTGGAACAATCTCCGCCGCCGTAAGTCTGTGCAGACAAAGC
>CAZUZJ010000157.1:0-6306 GCA_964624225.1 uncultured Desulfobulbia bacterium
GTGACCATAGAGCATGGTGGCATTGGTTTTCAATCCCAGCCGATGGGCGGTTTTCGCCACCTCGAGCCAGCCTTCGCCGGACAGCTTCTTCTCGCAGGTCAGCTTGCGGATGCGCGGACTGAAGACCTCGGCCCCACCGCCGGGAATGGAATCAAGCCCGGCCTCCATCAGCAGCCGCAGGGTCTCGTCCACCGGTTTGCCGGCCAGCCGGGCCAGGTGATCGATTTCGACACAGGTGAAGGCCTGGATATGGATCTGCGGCCGGATCGCCTTGATCGTGCGCAGCAGACCGGTGTAGTAGTCAAAGGGAAGGTCCGGATGGATGCCGCCCACCATGTGGATCTCACTGATCGGCTCGCCAAGCCGCTCCCGGACCTTGAACGCCACCTCTTCCAGGCTCATCTCATAGGCCTTGTCAGACTCCTTCGGTTTGCCAAAGGCACAGAACTTACAGAGATTGGTGCAGACGTTGGAATAGTTGATGTGCTGGTTGTAGATAAAATAGGCGTTATCGCCGTTTTTCCGCTCCCGGACCAGATTGGCCAGATAGCCTACTGCCAGCAGATGAGGAGACTGATACAACCTGACACCATCTGCGCAACTGAGCCGCTCGCCTGCCGTGATCTTTTCGAGAATGTCGCCCAGCCCCGCCTTTTCGATGTATGCATCCATGATATCGTCCAACACGTCAACCAATTAATTTCTTACGCAAAAACGCGGTCACATCCGCAATCCAAAATCCGCAATCCCAAATCCCAAATCCCAAATCTACCCCCCAGCCATGCCTTCCCGCAGAACGGTGAGAACCTGATCGATCTGTCGCGCCAGTCCGTCGCGATCCTGGCCGGCCAGATGCAGCCCGCAATCCAGGTAACTGCGGGCATAACTCTGGAGAAAACGGTCAAGGGCCGCGTCGAGAATAAACACTAGCACCGCAAGCGGAATATCCCGCCGCAACTCTCCCCGCCGTTGTGCCTCTTCACAGAGGGGGCCGAAATACTCGAACGAAAAAAGGCGCACCTGGGAGAGCAGCCGTTCCCGTTCCGGCACATCATGTTCGAAGAGAACCTGCAGGTAGATCTGAAAATAGTCCGGGTAACGGTCGATAAACAGCAGGCCGGCCAGCAACACCTCCCGGACCTGGCTGAAAAAATCATCCCCGGTCGCCGCCCTGCCCGCCTCCTTGACCGTTTTCTTCACCAGTCCGGTGAAACGATCAAAGAGAAAGAGGAAGAGCGCTTCCTTGCTGGCAAAGTATTGATAGAGCGAGCCCTTGGCAATACCCGCCGCGCGGACCACGGTGTTCATACTCGCCTTGCGGTAGCCCTGGCAAGCGAACTCGCGCACCGCGACCTCGATGATTTTCTCCTGCTTCGCCAGCGGCAGATTGCTGAAGGTGGTGCGTGCCTGTATGCCGTTATCGCTCATCATGTGACCAGGTGGTCATATTAGTACGCGAAAGATTTATTGCAAGAAAAAAAAAATTGATTAGAAAGAGGCTGAATGAGCGGGGAAACGCCATGTTGACCACCAACCCATTCACCAAGAGCCGACCATGAACGCCCAGAGCATCAAACGTATTGCCTTTGTTGCCTTTGCCGCCAGCACCCTGATTGCCGTCCAGCTGCTGATCATCACCCTGCAAGGCGAGGCGGCCTGCCTCAACGAAGGATGCCATGTCGTCGAAAGCCTGACCCGCATCAGCCCTTTTCTCTTCAACCTCATCGGTTTTCTCTTTTTCCAGGCGGTCGGCTGGTGTTTTCTGCTGGCCGGCACCCGGAGGGAAAACCTCCTCGCCCTGGCCCGGCTGCTGCTGCTTGTCGGTCTCGCGGTGGAGGGGGTGCTGCTCTCCTACCAGATCTTTGTCGTCAAAGTTTTCTGTTCCTACTGCCTCTTCATCCTCGCCCTTGTCCTGCTCCTCAACGCCCTGGCCGGCGGCCGTCAGCTCCTCAGCGGCGTCATGCTGCTGACCGGCGGCGTCTTCATGTCCGCGCTCCTCAACTACGGCCCGGCCGCCCTGCTCTCCCGCCAGCAGACCATTGCGAACGGCACCTACGCCATCCGGACCTGTTCCGCACCAAAAAAAGAACTCTATCTCTTCTTTTCCGAAAACTGCCCCCACTGCCAGAATGTCCTCCAGGCCCTGGAAGGATGCACCAGCTGCAATTTTCACTTCAATCCGGTTGCCCGGCTGGACGGCGACATGCTGAAAGGGGAGATAAACAAAAACGAGGAGTATGATCCGGAACTGAACAAACTGCTGCTGAAGTTGCTGGGCATCGACGCCATTCCGGTGCTGCTGGAAAAGACCGGGGCGGGATTTTCGCTCATTCGGGGGGAAAAGGAGATCATCGCCTATGTGCGGCAGTCGTGCGCGGTTGACGCGCCCCTGCTCTACTTCAAACAGAGCGGGGCGGAGGGGCCAGCAAGCCTGCCGATCTTTCAACAGGAGGGCGAGTGCTCCATGGCCATCGAGTGCGATGAGGAGGCCAAATAGCGGTCCCACCGGGGCGGCGATCTCTTCTTTTTACTCTTCGCAATCGACGACGATCCGGTTCTTCCCCTCGTTTTTCGCCCGGTAGAGGGCCTTGTCGGCCCGATCGATCATGCTGGCGGCGTTTTCCGTCCAGGACAGCGCTTCCTGGCGCCGGCAACGCACCAGCCCGACACTGAGACTGGTGCCGGCAAAGCCGGCATGGGCAAAATTCTGCAGGATCCTTTCCATGATCCGAATCGCCTGTTCCCGACTGATCTGGGTGAGGATGGCGGCGAACTCGTCGCCGCCGTAGCGAAAAGTGAAATCGACATTGTGCCGGGTACAGTCGTTGAGAATGATACCCACCGCATTGAGGACCTTGTCGCCGGCCGGATGGCCAAACGTGTCATTATAACCCTTGAAATTATCGACATCGATCAGGGCCAGATAGACCGGATAATCCTGCCGATGGGCGCGATGGACCTCCTCGGCCAGCTTCAGGTCAAAGGAACGGCGGTTGAAGAGGCCGGTGAGCGAATCACAGAGGGAAAGTTTCTCCAGCTTGCGGATCATCCGGCGCTCCCGCTCCACCCGGTTCAGTTTCGCCTCCAGCTCATCGCGCTCAAACGGTTTTTTGATAAAATCGATGGCACCGGCGCGGATGACATCAGCGTAGCTCGCCTTGTCGGAGTAGCCGGTGGCGACAATGACATCGGTATCCGGATAGTTGTCCTTGATGTGGGCGAGGAGCTGCAGGCCGTCCATCTCCGGCATGACGATATCGGTGACAACGATATCAACACTCTCCTCTTTGAGCCTGGTCACCGCGGCACGGCTGTTGATGGCGGTCAGACACCGGTAACCGTAGGACTCCACCAAGAGATGCAGGGCCTCCAGCACCAGCTTGTCATCATCAACGACCAGAACCGTGACATCGTGTGTTTGCATATGGCCTTTCTCACCGTGACAGGGACAGCATATCCGCTCAGGCGGCGCGGCAGGGGAAAAAACTTTCATATATCATAGCACATCGACGTTCTTGAATAAAAAAGAAATCCACGCACACCCCTAACAATCCGTCACAAGGACCTTTTGGAGTTTCCCCCCTTGGTTCGACCTGGATGATTTGGCAGCCCCCGTCAATTTCCAGCCCCGTTTGCAACGGCACATCCCCGTATCCATTCCGTCACGACGAGAGATCAGGCACATTCGGAATAGCCGCAGGAATGACAGACGCAGCAGCCGCCCTCGTGCTCGATGACCCCGCCACACTCCGGACAGGCGCCGAACATGTTCTTTTCCGAGAGGGAATCATCGGCGCAGCCATTGTTTTTTTCCAGATGCTGGCGGATCGCCTGGGCGATGGCATCGGCGCAGGATACCACCTTGTTCTTGCCAAAGCCGGCCGGCTTGTGACAGCTGATGCCGATGAGCTGTTTGACGATCGGCTCCGGCGGCATGCCGCTCCGCCAGGCCAGGGAGACGAGACGACCGATGGCCTCGCACTGACTGGCGGCGCAACCGCCGGCCTTGCCCACCGTGTTGAACAGCTCGAAAAGCTGCTGCTGGCCGTCCTCGTTGATGGTGACATACATCGGTCCGCAGCCGGTGGTCATCTGATAGGTGGAACCGTTCAACCGCCGCGGCCGATCCCGTTTTACCGGCCGGGCCGATTCCGACGCCCCCGCCTTTTTCTTGTCCGTCTTGCCGATATTGAGGACCTGATTCTCCCGGCAGCCGTCCCGGTAGATGGTCACGCCCTTGCAGCGCAGCTTGTAGGCGAGCATGAAGGCCTCCTTGACATCCTCCACCGTGGCGGAATGGCTGAAGTTGATGGTCTTGCTCACCGCGTTGTTGGTGTGACGCTGAAAGGCGGCCTGGATATCGATGTGATTTTTCGGACTGATATCGTGGGCCGTTTCAAAGATGCGGCGGAATTTCAAGGGTATTTCCTCGATGCCCTGCACGCTGCCGGAGTGGGAAATTTTCTTGATCAGTTCCGGTGAATGGAACGTGTTGGCCCGGGCGATTTCCTCGAAAACGGGATTGACTTCAAAGAATTCGGCGTTGTCCATGACCCGGCGCACATAGGAAACGGCAAAAAGCGGCTCCACTCCGCTGGAGCAACCGGCGATGATGCTGATGGTGCCGGTGGGGGCAATGGTGGTGCGGGTGGCGTTGCGCACCGGCATCTCCGGATTCTTTTGGCCATAAATGCTGCGGGGAAAATTGGGAAAGGCACCGCGCTTCTCGGCCAGACCGACGGAGGCCTGCAAGGCGGTGTTGTCCACGAACTTCATCACCTTTTCGGCAACATCGAGCGCCTCCTGGGAGGAATAGGGAATAGAGAGCTTGAGCAGCATGTCGGCAAAACCCATAACCCCGAGACCGATCTTGCGGTTCTGTTTGGTTTTTTCCTCGATCTGCGGCAACGGATACCGATTGACGTCAACGACATTGTCCAGGAAATGAACCGCCCGGTTGACCGTATCCGCCAGCTTCTTGTAATCAACGGCGCCATCTTTCACCATATGCGCCAGGTTGATGGAACCGAGATTGCACGATTCGTGGGGCAGCAGCGGCTGCTCGCCGCACGGATTGGTGCTTTCGATCATGCCGACCTCCGGGGTCGGATTGTCCTCGTTCATCCGGTCGATGAAGACAATACCCGGCTCACCGGAATACCAGGCCTGCTTGACGATCTGCCGGAAGACCTTGACCGCGTTCTGCCGCTTCACCGCCTCGTTGTTGCGGGGGTTGATCAGATCATACTCCTCGTCGTTCTCCACCGCCTCCATGAAGGCGTCGGTGACAGCGACCGAGATATTGAAATTATTGAGCACCTTGAGATCTGATTTGACCTTGATGAAATCCATGATGTCCGGATGATCGACCCGAAGCATGGCCATGTTGGCGCCCCGGCGGGTGCCGCCCTGCTTGATGGTTTCGGTGGCACAGTCAAAGACCGACATGAAGGAGAGCGGACCGCTCGACACGCCCCTGGTGGAGTGAACCAGATCGTTGTGGGGCCGTACCCGGGAAAAGGAAAAACCGGTGCCGCCGCCGCTCTTGTGGATAAGCGCGGTCTGCTTGACTGCCTCGAAGATGCTCTCCATGGTGTCTTCCACCGGCAGGACAAAACAGGCGGACAGCTGACCGAGATCACGGCCGGCATTCATCAGGGTGGGAGAGTTGGGCATGAAATCACGGCTGGACATCATCTCGTAAAAAGAGAGAGCCAACGCCTCGATATCGGCCTTCTGATCATAGATGCGATCGGCCACGGCAATAGCGGTGGCGACCCGCCAGAGCATCTCCGCCGGGGTCTCGATGACGTTCCCGTCTTCATCCTTCATCAGATAACGGCGCTCCAGGACCGACAGCGCATTATCGGCAAATTTCGGCATCGTCGCCCCGGTCGGAATTTTCATCTTTCCTGTTTCCATTTTTCTCCCCATCGTCTCGCCTCTTTCTCCAATCCTTGTCTTCATGTTCAGCACTGTGGCCACGCCGTAAAAAACGCCGACCGCCGCCACCTCGTTGCCGCATTTCATCACGACAAACACCAGGAACGACGGGATGCTTTGTTGTTTTTTTCACGAACGCATCATTTTTTTGAAACAACCAGGCACACCAAATGTTGTATATCAGCCCAGATGAAAGCACAACATAGATGAAATGTCAAAGATTTTCCTTGGCCCAATGACCTCTTTTGCAAGACCGTATTGAAATCAACGAGATAGAGCAAGAAGAAAAGGGGAGAATTTGCCTGACGCGAAACACCTAACAAAAAAAGCCAGATCTGGGCAGTCCGGAGAACAGATCAGGAA
>CAZUZJ010000158.1:0-6303 GCA_964624225.1 uncultured Desulfobulbia bacterium
CCCTCGGTGACGATATTGAAAACCGCGGCAAGTTTTTTGAGCTTGTCCACATCCTTGATCTGGTGCGGGCCGTTGCCCTTGGCTGTTTCGATGAAGCCGCGCACCATCTCCCGGGCATGATCGGTGTGCGCCGCAGAACCGGCGGCGACGATGCGAGCGAAGTTACGGGCTGCCACGGTGTCGGCGGTGGCGCCGCAGACGCCGATCATCTCATCGACACCATCGATGATCTGACAGGGACCCATATTGCAGTTGCGGCAGCAGGTTCCGCCGGAACCGAAGAGACAGGCCGACATGCCGCGGGCCTTGACGCGATCATAGGCGGTGATGACGTTCTTGGCCAGATCCTGGGAGAGAACTTCCTTGGTGGAGGCGCAGGTGATTTCCGTGCAGCCTTCGCAGCCGTTGCGTGAGATTGCCATATCGTTGCTCCTGGAAAGGTTAGATCAGACCCGCGGCCTGCTTGGCGGCCTGGACCGTATTTTTCATCAGCATGGTAATGGTCATGGGGCCGACGCCGCCGGGCACCGGGGTGATGGCGGCAGCCTTTTCCTTGACCGCATCGAAATCGACGTCACCGGCAAGAATGGCCTTGCCGTCCGCCGTCTTGCCGATGCGGTTGACCCCGACATCAATGATGACCACCCCGTCCTTGACCATATCAGCGGTGACCATCTTCGGCACGCCAACCGCGGCGATGATGATATCGGCGCGCTTGCAGTGGGCCGCCATGTCTTTGGTGCGGGTATGACAGATGGTGACGGTGGAATTGCCGCCCGCCCGCTTCTGCAGCATGAGATTGGTCATCGGCTTGCCGACGATGTTGCTGCGACCGATGACCACCACCTCGGCGCCGCTCGTCTCAACGCCGGAACGGACCAGCAGTTCGAGGATTCCGTGCGGGGTGCAGGGGAGAAAACACTGCTCGCCCAGCACCATCTTGCCGACGTTGACCGGATGAAAACCGTCCACATCCTTGTTCGGGTCAATGGCATCGAGCACCTTGGCCTCGTCGATATGCTTGGGCAGCGGCAGCTGGACGAGAATGCCGTTGATCGCGGTATCTTTGTTGTATTTCTCAATAAGAGAGAGCAGTTCCTGTTCACTGGTGTCAGCAGAGAGGGTAACCTGCTCGGAATGGATGCCGAGGGCATGAGCGGTCTTGTTCTTGGCAGTGACATAGGACTGGGATGCCGGGTCTTCGCCGACCAGGATGGTCACCAGGCCAGGCACGACATTATGCTTTTCCTTCAGTTCAGCAACCTCTGCTTTCAGTTCTTCGCGGATGGTCTTGGCGGTTTCGGTGCCGCTGATAATTTTTGCCGTCATTATCGCTCCTTATGAATGGAAAACAATATTAAATAGTGTGAATATGGGAACTGCGCAGAATTCAAGGGCCGTCAGGAAAGAAGCATCGACTTTATCGTCTCGCGCACCGGATCGTTACGCCTTTCATGGCTGAGACAGGCGACTGTTCACAAAGAAAACGGCGTACTGCGGGGCTGCCTGGGGAAGGCAGAAAGACAGTGCAAAACTGAACGAATTATCATAGTGGAATCAATCCAGTTTTGCAAGATATTTGTGGCTTTTTTTCCCGGACAACAAACAAAGAAAAGATCGAATTACAGGTACTTAGGTATTACTACCTAAGTGGAGATCACCTGTTCCGATTCTCGGCCAGTTTGACGATGATATCGTTGGCCTGGCCAAGACGGGTAACAAGGGTCTTAAAGAAGTGCTTGGCGACATTGGGATGTTTTTCAATGATTTCCATGATCTTGTCGCCGGGAAAACGCTTGATGGTCGATCGCCCTTTCGACATGATGGTGGCCGAGCGGACCACGCCGGAGATGGCGGACATCTCCCCGAAGTACTCGTTGGGCTCGGTGATCTCGGCAATCTTCTTGCCGTCTTTCACCACCATCAGGGCGCCCTGGATGAGCTGAAAAAAATCAATGTCGCTGTTGCCCTGGCGAATGATGACATCACCATCCTCATAGCGCTCGATATCGGGATTGACCAGATAAGCGGGCAGGCTCTCCTCGGTGACCACCGTCTTCTTCAGCACCTCGTCGAGGCTGGTGACCCCCTGGATCGCCTTGAGGATGGCGGCATTGCGCAGCGGCACCATGCCCTCCTGGATCGCCACCTTACGGAGCTGATCTTCCGGCACTTCGGCGCTGATCGCCTTGGCCACCTCATCGGTGACCTCCATCAGCTCGAAAAAACCGACCCTGCCCTTATAGCCGCCGCCGCGGCAGACCGGACACCCCTTCGGCCCCCACAACCTGGTGAGTTCGGCCAGCTGGCTTTCCTTGAAGCCGATGCTGAGCAGATCCTTGGCCGGCGGCAGGGGGATCTCCACCTTGCATTCCGAACAGAGGCGCCGGCCGAGGCGCTGGGATTGGACCATGGTGATGGCCGAGGCCAGCATGTAGGGCGGAATGCCGATATCAACGAGACGACCGATGGTGGCGGCGCAATCGTTGGTGTGGAGGGTGGAAAAGACGAGATGACCGGTCATCGCCGCCTTAATGGCGATTTCGGCTGTTTCCATGTCGCGGATCTCCCCCACCATGATGATGTCCGGGTCCTGACGAAGAAAGGCCTTGAGCGCCGCGGCAAAGGTCATGCCCACCTCCTGATGGACGTTGACCTGATTGATGCCCTTGAAGTTGAACTCCACCGGATCCTCGGCGGTGAGAATCTTGGTGTCCTCGTTGTTCAGCGAGTTCAGGGCGGAATAGAGGGTGACCGTCTTACCGCTGCCGGTGGGCCCGGTAACCAGCAGCAGTCCCTGCGGCCGGTTCAGGCAGCGTTTCAACCGCTCGAACACCTCGGGCTCGAAGCCGAGCTTGGTCAGATCGACATTTAGCGAACCCTTGTCGAGAATACGAAGAACGATACTTTCTCCGAACAGAGTCGGCAAAGTGGAGACACGGAAATCGACGACCTTATTGCGGCCCAGCCGCATCTTGATCCTGCCGTCCTGGGGGACCCGGCGTTCGGTGATATCGAGACTTGAGAGGATTTTCACCCGGGAGTTGAGGGCATTCTTAATGGAAAGCGGCAGATTCATCGACTTATAGAGAGAACCGTCAAGACGATAGCGGACCTGCAAGGATTTTTCATAGGGCTCAATATGGATATCGCTGACCCCGTCCTTGACCGCCTTCATCAGAATACCGTTGACCAGCTTGATGATCGGCGCATCCGAGGCGGAAAACTCTTCGGCGGAGGCCCTTTCATCCTCGATGGCCATCTCCTCGGCCGCCTCCGAGGCGAGCGAGCCGAAGTCATCGATACTGGCGACATCCTCTTCCTCTTCGACCTCCTCGACCGAACCGAGCAGCTCATGGTACTGCTCATCGGAAATCCGGTAATACCTCTTGTATGCCTCGAAAATATCCTTTTCCGTGGACACGCAGACCGCAAGAACCATCTTCACCTCGGCCTGCAACTCCTCCACCGCGCTGGTGTCGGTGGGTTCGGCCATGGTGATCTGCAGGGTCTTGCCGGTCATGCGCAGCGGCAGGGCGCAGTATTTTTTTACCACATCAAAGGGGATAATCTTGAAAACTTCGGGATTGGGGGGTTCCTTCTTGATGTCCACCGGCGGGAAGTTGTGCAGCCGGCTCAGGACGTTGAGGATAGTGGTCTCCTCAATATGACCGAGCTTGATGAGGATGCTGCCGAGCCGCTGCCCGGTCTTTTTCTGAATGGCCAGCGCCTCTTCAAGCTGGCTGGTGAGAATATGCCCCTCCTTGCGCAGCACCTCGCCGATCTTAACCTTGCCGGCGCCGGACTGATCCTTGACCGTGGCGCGCAAGGCCGATTTTTTATCAGGAATATTCTTTGCTGGCAGTACCATACAACCAAAAATACCGTCTGTAAGGGATGAGAATATGCAGAATGTTTCTCAATCTTAGTGCATTCTCATTGGGAACTCAACTCTTTCAACTCCGGGCCGGGAAATAAAAAAAAGGCGTTGTTCCGCTGATAACAACCCAGCTGAACAACGCCCTTGCCAGACAGAAAAGCGCTGATGCCTAGAACACTCCCTTCACCTTGCCGGTCTCCACGTCAACATCGATACGGCGGTAAGCCGGATCCGAGGCGGTGCCCGGCATCAGGGTGATGGCACCGGCCACCGGCACGACAAAGCCCGCTCCCTTGTAGGTGAGAATGTCGCGGATCGGCAGGGTCCAGCCGGTGGGCACCCCCTTCAAAGAGGGATCGTGGGAGAGGGAGAGATGGCTTTTCACCATGCAGGTGCCCATCTCCTTCATCTCCGGGTCCTTCTCCATCCGTTTCAGCTTGGCCGCGGCCTCGGGGGAGTAGCTGACGCCATCGGCGCCGTAGACCTCTTTGGCGATGAGCTCGATGCGCTTCTCCAGCGAGGTATCCAGATCATAGAGGAAGCGAAAATCATTTTTCTCCTCACAGGCGTCAACCACCGCGTCGGCGAACTCAAGCGCGCCATCGCCGCCGTACTGCCAGTGTTTGGAGACCGCGACACGGGCGCCGGCCGCTTCACAGAGACGGCGCACCGCCTTGATCTCGTTGTCGGTGTCGGTATAGAAGGCGTTGATGCAGACCACCGGATTGATGCCGGCCTTCTTGACCGTGGCGATGTGGTGGAGAAGGTTCTTGGTCCCCTGCTCCACCCAGCCGACGTTCTCCTTCTTGTACTCCTCGGGCATCGGCTTGCCGGGCACGGGAATCGGCGCGCCGCCGTGACACTTAAGGGCCCGGATGGTGGCCACGACCACCGCGCAGTGGGGCTTGAGGCCGGAGTAGCGACACTTGAGGTTCCAGAACTTCTCAAAACCGATGTCAGCGCCGAAACCGGACTCGGTGACATTGTAGTCAGCAAGCTTCAGGGCCACCCGGTCGGCGATGACCGAGCTCTGGCCGATGGCGATGTTGGCAAACGGGCCGGCGTGAACGATGACCGGCTGGCCTTCGATGGTCTGCAGCAGGTTGGGATTCAGGGCCTCCACCATCCAGGCGGTCATGGCACCGGCCACGTCGAGGTCGGTGGTGGTGATGGGACGGTCCTGCTTGTCGGAGGCGACAACGATCTTGCCGATGCGCTCACGCATATCCTTGAGATCTTTCGCCACCGACAGGATCGCCATGATCTCGGAGGAGACGGCGATGGCGAACTTGGACTGCATGGTGAAGCCGTCCATGGGGCCGCCGAGGCCGATGGTGATATTGCGCAGGGCCTGGGCGCAGAAGTCGATGATCCAGCCGAACTCCACTTTCTTGGGGTGAATGTCAAGCCGACGCAGACCGCGTTTGGCGAGCTGCTCATCGGTGTAGTTCGCCTCATGCTGCATACGGGAGGTCAGGGCCACCATCCCGAGGTTATGGGCGTTCATGATGGCGTTGATGTCACCGGTCAGCCCCAGGGAGAACGGGGTGAGCGGAATACACTGGGCCAGGCCGCCGCCGGCCGCCGATCCTTTGATGTTCATGGTCGGACCGCCGGAGGGTTGGCGGATGGCGCCGATGACGCTTTTGTTCCGCTTGCCCAGCCCCTGCACCAGGCCCATGGCGCAGGTGGACTTGCCCTCGCCCAGCGGGGTCGGAGTGATGGCGGTCACATCAACATACTTGCCGTCCGGCCGGTCTTTGAGGCGTTCGAGAATCTTGCGGTAATCAAGTTTTGCCACATAATGGCCGTGGGGCAGCAGCTCTTCCTTGTCAAGACCGAGCTGTTCGGCGAGCTGATAGACCGTTTTCATATTTTTTTCCGCGTCTTCAGCGATTTCCCAGTCAGCGTGCTTGGTGGGATCAAGAACCATTCCTTCCTCCTTCGTCGTTGTCTATTTTTATTGGGGGTAGAGTGAGAAAAATTATCTATGCTGGCGCGGGACGGCGGCGGGAACAGATAAGGCCGACCCGGGCGGTGATTTTCCTCGCGGGCCGCGTACCGGAACGGACGCGGTCCTGCTGGTACAACGAGACAATGGAAATGCGGCGCGATTGTGGGGCAGGAGAGAAAAATCTCCTGTTATTACCCTGTTTACAAAAAGAACACAATCGGCAGAACTACTTATTTTTCAACGGTCAGATGCCCGAAGACCGATGGAAAGAGGGAGCGGAAGTCTTCGAGCAGCGGCACCATCACCTCCCGCATGGAGGGATCGGCCCCCTTGGAGGTGCGCAGCTTGAACATGTGCAGCCACTGGAGCAGATTGGCATAGACGATCAGCTCGGTCTTGCAGGAGTTGGGCAGCACCGTACGGGCCGCCTGGGGAGTGGATGTCTCGAGCAAACGAAGATAGAGCTGTT
>CAZUZJ010000159.1:0-6295 GCA_964624225.1 uncultured Desulfobulbia bacterium
AAACTGTCCCCTGAAAAAATCCATGGAGACCGGCCGGGACGTCTGTCACCAGCGGGTCACCATCAAAGACATCGACGGGGACGACGTCCAGATCATTGTCTGCACCTCGGTGCTGCGCAATACCAGGCAGGAGATCATCGGCGGGGTCGAGACCTTTCGTGACATCTCCTCCGTCTCCCGGTTCGGCGAGGCGATTGTCAAAAAATACAGCCACCACAGCATTATCAGCAAAAACGAAAAGATCCGCCAAATCCTCGCCACCCTGCCCAGCATCGCCACCAGCGACAGCACCGTCCTCATCGAAGGACCGAGCGGTTCCGGCAAAGAGCTTTTTGCCAGGGCCATCCACAACCTGGCCGGCCGCAAGGGGAAGTTCATCGCCCTCAATTGCGCGGCCCTGCCGGACACCCTGCTCGAATCGGAGCTGTTCGGCTACAAAAAAGGGGCGTTCACCGGGGCGACCTCGGACAAACCGGGCCGTTTCGCCCTGGCAGAAAAGGGGACGATCTTTCTCGATGAAATCGGCGACATTTCGCCGGCCCTCCAGTTGAAACTGCTGCGCATCCTCCAGGAAAGGGAATACGAACCCCTGGGCGGCACCGAGACCTTCAAGGCCGATGTCCGGGTCATCGCCGCCACCAACAAAAACCTCCGCGAACAGATCGACAAGGGTGCCTTCCGCGAGGATCTTTTTTTTCGACTCAATGTCATCAAGATCACCCTGCCGTCCCTGGCCGAACGGCGGGAGGACATTCCGCTCCTCGTTCACCATTTCATTGAAAAATTTAATGCCCAGCAGGGCAAGAAGATAGAAGCCGTTTCCCCCCGAGTCCTCAATATCCTGATGGGCTATGGCTATCCCGGCAATATCCGCGAGCTGGAAAACATCATCGAATACTGTTTTGTTCTCTGCCAGGGCAACATCATTGATCCGAACTGTCTGCCCGAAGGGCTCCGGGAACCGGCATTATCGGGTGACGGTGACGGCGCTGACCGCCAGGCCCGCTCCACCCCGATCCTCGCCACTGCCGAGGCGGAAACGATCCTGGCCGCCCTGCGCCTCTTCAACGGCAATCGCAGCCAGACGGCGGCCCACCTGGGGATCGACAAAACCACCCTGTGGCGGAAGATGAAAAAATATAAAATTCGCTTCCCCGCCACCAGGGGAAAAGCGGCCGACAGCAAAGAGGCCGACTCCGCTCCTGCCCGGGAAAAGACCGGCACAGCGGCGAAAAAGATCCTCATCGTTGACGACAACGCCGACAGCCGCGAGCTGGTCAGAAAAATACTGGCGCGGGAAAACTACCAGCTCCATGAAGCGGTGGACGGCGAGGATGCCCTGCGGAAAATCATTGCTGGAAAACCGGATCTCGTGCTGATGGACATCTCGATGCCCAAGCTCGATGGGCTGGAAGTCACCCACCGGATCAAAAAAGATCACGATCTGCGCGACATCAAAATCGTCGCCCTCTCCGCCCACGCCCTGCCGGCGGATCGGGAAAGGGCGCTGGCCATCGGCTGTATCGACTATATCGTCAAACCGATCAATGTCCGGGAATTCAGCGGCCGAATCAAACTCCTGCTTGAGGATATCCCGCTGGGAGATCAGCCATGAGCGCCAAGGAAAAAATTCTCATCATCGACGACAACCTGGATACGGTGGAGCTGCTGCGCAAACGTTTCCGCGCCCTGGGCTATGAAACGGCAGAAGCGTATGATGGGGAGCAGGGGCTGGAAAAAATCGCTGGGTTTGACCCGGATCTCATCATTCTCGACGTCATGATGCCGAAGATGGACGGCTACAAGGTGTGCGAGGCCCTAAGCGGCAACGAGACGGCCAGGCACATCCCGGTCATCATGCTGACCGCCAAGAGCAATGTGCCGGACAAGATCAAGGGACTGGACATCGGCGCGGATGATTATATCACCAAACCCTTTGACTTCAAGGAGCTGGAGGCCCGGGTCCGCTCCCTGCTCGTCAAAAAGCAGGAAAGCAGCGAACTGGCGGAACAGGAAAAACAGACCGCCCTTGATCATTTTCTTGACGAGGTCTCCCATGAGGTGCGCAATCCGCTGGTCGCCATCGGCGGCTTCGCCCGGCGGGTACGCAAGAACCTGCCGGAACAAGACAGTAAAAACCGGCAATACATGGATGTCATTCTCCAGAACGTCGAGGTGCTGGAAAAGATGGTGCACAAGCTCATCTCCCTGAAAAGCGCCACCCTCTGTTACCGGGAGTCCTCCAACATCAACGAGATCGTCACCAATGCCGTAAGCACCTACCGGCATGAGATGGAGACGAAACAGATCACCCTCATCACCCGTTTCATGGAGAACCCACCCCTGATCTGCGCAGACCAGGAAAACATCACCATGACCATCGCCCACATCATCGAAAACGCCATTGAGGCAATGGAAGGCGCGGCAACACGGCAGCTTACCATCTGCACCGGGGTCAACGAAGGCTATTTCGAGGTTCAGATCACCGATACCGGCCGGGGGATCAGCAAAGACCGGATCAAAAACATCTACGACCCCTTCTACACGTCAAAGACCTATGGTCCCGGTTTCGGGTTGACCTTCGCCCTGAAGACGGTGCGCAGTCACAAGGGCATCATCTCCGTGGAAAGCCGGGAAGGTGAAGGCACCTCCTTCACGATCAGGCTGCCCATCCGGTCACTGATTTCGTAAGTGCCTTGACCGATCTGGGGCAGACGGAGAGTGCCCAAAAAAGCACGGCCCCCCGGGATCCACCCGGAGGGCCGCCAACTGTCACGATTCGCTTGCGAATTTTCCGTCACATGGGTCGCATCAGCCAGACACCGCAAGGACAGGTGTTGGCGCAGAAGCCGCAGGCGATGCATTTGTCATCATCCGAGACATAGCGAAAATCCTTCTTGTCATCAGTGAGCTGCTGCCGGAAGATGGCGCCGGTGGGGCAGATCGTTTCGCACATGTGGCAGTCGCGACAGGAACCGCAGCTCATGCAGCGATCCGCCTCATGGATGTCGGAATACTGGCCCGGACAGGTCTCCGGCTCGTAATGGGCCGGATTGAGGTTGTTGAGATTGACGACCTGCTTGGTAAAGGGCTGCCATTCCTCCCCCTTGATCTCCGCGACAATGGCATGGGCGGCGTTCTTGCCGTGGCCAAGGGCGTCGGTGGCAAGTCCCGGTCGCTCAACATCGCCCACCGCGTAAATTTTCGGATTCGAGGTGCGGCACGCCTCGTCGGTTTTGATCCAGGCAGCGCCGCCCACGGTCACCACCTCAACGCTTTCGGACAGAAAATTCAAGGCCGGCACGTCACCGATGGAGATGATAACGGTCTGGGCCTGGATCAGCTCGTCTGCGGCGTCAATGAGGCCGTCGGCCGTCACCTCTTTAGTGGTGACCGGCCACTTGAACTTGGCGCCCAGCGCCTCGGCCGCCTTTTTCTCCTTGCCGAAGGCCAGCGGTTTCTGGATATCGACCAGGGTCACCTCCTGGGCGCCGAGCCGGTAACACTCGCAGGCCACGTCACAGCCGACGTTGCCGGCGCCGATGATGACCACCTGCCTGCCGACTTTAGGCGGATTATCGCTTTTCGCGCCTTTCAGAAAATCGAGGGCCGTCAGGACCCGCTCATGACCGGGGAAGGGAATGCGGCGCGGCTCATGGGTGCCCACCGCGATGATGACATAGTCGAACTCCTTCTGCAGCTCGACGAATTTCTCCTTTGTCATGGTGACCCCGAAATGGACAGCGATATTCGGGGTGTTCATGAAGCGGTTCACCTCGGACTCCCAGATCGCCCTGGGCAGTCGTTCCCAGGGAATCACCTGGGCCAGTTTGCCGCCGAGCTTGTCGTCACGCTCGAAGATATGGGCCTCAACCCCGCGCAGGGCAAGCTGCCAGGCGGCATTCATACCAGCCGGCCCGCCACCGATGATGGCCACCTTTCTGCCGAGGGAAGGCGCCACCGCCGGCGCCGGAAAATCCCGGCAGGCACGGCCGAGCATGGCGACATCGATGCTTTTGTCCACCATCTGTCGCGAGCAGCTCTGCATGCAGAGGTTGGGACAGATGGAACCGCAGACCGAGGCGGGGAACGGGGTATATTGCAATACCAGCTCATAGGCCTCTTGCTCTTTTCCTTCCCGCATCAGTCGCAGCCGATCGATGGTAGGGATGTGCACCGGGCAGTAATAGGCGCAGGGCGCGGCTGATTCCTGGTTGGCCCAGAAGGGTTTACGACGGCGCAGATCACCGGTCTCGATCAGGCCGATGGGGGAGCGATCCAGGCCCGGTGCCAGGTCACGGATCGGATCACCGCCAAAGGCCCGGTCCCAGATATTTTTGCGGAACTCATGCATGGGCATGGGACCGGAGAACATCAAAGCCCGATCCTGGGGTGGAATGGTCACCAGCATTTTCCACTCCGAGCGCACGGCAAGGGAAGAGAGCAGCTCGCTGCGACCGATGGCGGCAAGATAGCCGGGCATGCGCTCCATCAGCCACTGCCACTGCTCGTCATCCGGCAGCACTGCCTGGACATTGGACCGCGCGTAAGACTGATCGGTCTGGCCGCGATAATAGATCCAGCCGCCGACCATGCCGACGCAGGGGCGGTAGCCGAGCACGTTTCCCGGAGTCTTGGCCTCAACGCCGCAGACCACGGCAATGCCACCGCAGTTGAACTCGGCAAAGGTATCGCCCACCGAGCCGAGCACCCACAGTTCCGGCCGCTGATAATCCGGGTTCCATTTGGTCATGGTCAGGCCGCGGGCGCCGATGGAGCCGCCGATCATCACCCGGCCCTCGGCCATGGCGTTACAGACGCCATTGGTGGCGTCACCATGGACGATGATGTCCGCCCCGATATTGAGGTAGCCGACATCGTCGGAGGCGGAACCGTGGCAGGTAATGGTGACGCCGGGCATGCCCATGCAACCGAGGCGCTGGCCAGCCGGACCCTTCACCTGAATATCGAGGGTGTTGCCGGCCGGATTGAGTCGCCCGCCGACATTGTGCTGGCCGAAGGTTTCCAGGATGAGCCTGTTCGATTTCTGAAAAGCCGCCTGCACCATTTCCTCGAACTCTTTCGAGCTGATGCGCCGGCCCTGCTCATCCATTCCTTTGATGGTAATTGCTTCTGTCACTGCCATTTCCTCCGGGAGGAACGGGAAAGATTCTTCTGTTCCCGTGTTCGTATATCTCTTTAGGCTGGCAGGAACCAGTTCCCAAAAAAATCCTGCCGCCAGATTCCTGACCTAACAAATATATTTAACACTCAATCGCTTCGCCGCCGCCTCATCGCTGATGCCGATGGCATCTGACATGCCGATGGGCAGACTCTGGGAACGGCCGAGCGGCGCCATGATCTTTTTCATCTCGGTGCGGATGGCCATAAAGGTATCGACCACCCGCTGGGCCACCTGATCGGGATCGAGACGACGGTAGAGTTTCGGGTTCTGACTGGTGATCCCCTTGGGGCAGAGGCCGATGTTACAGACGTTGCAGCGGTTCTGCTCGCTGCCGAGACAACCGGCCGCGGCCTGCATGATATATTTCCCCATGTGCACGCCGCTGGCCCCGAGCATGATGAGTCCCATGCCGTTCTGGGTGAAGTTGCCGGTCTTGCCGACGCCGCCCGCGGCAAAAATCGGGATCTCATTCTGCTTGCCCTGGGCGCACAGATCAAGATAACAGTCGCGCACGTTGGAGGCAATGGGATGGCCCATGTGATCCATGCTGACATTGTAGGCAGCGCCGGTGCCGCCGTCGATCCCGTCGATCAGGAGGCCGGCGGCATAGGGATTGCGCACCAGATTATTCAGCACCGATTTGGCGGAGTTGGAACCGGAGATCTTCGGATAGACCGGCACCCGGAAATTCCAGGCCATGGACATGGTCTGGATCATCTTCATCACCGACTCCTCGATGGAATAGAGGGTTTGATGCACCGGCGGCGACGGCAGGTCAACCCCTTCCGGCACGCCGCGCAGGCGGGCAATGAGCTTGCTGACCTTGAACCACATCAGCAGTCCGCCGTCACCCGGTTTGGCGCCCTGACCGTACTTGATCTCAATGGCGGCCGGATCGCACTGCATCTCCGGAATAGCGCGGATAATCTCATCCCAGCCGAAGTAGCCGGAGGCGATCTGGAGAATGATATACTTGAGGAACGGGCTCTTCAGGACCCACGGTGGACAGCCGCCTTCGCCGGTGGCCATGACAACGGGCATACCGAGCACCTCGTTTGCATTGCCGCTTTATATCCAACACCATTAATCTCAAGTTGCTTTTTAAACCCT